>PWZB01000113.1 GCA_003567625.1 Bacteroidales bacterium
AGAGTCTTGGTGGCATAAAAGAAATATAAATAGTACCACCGAAACCATCAATTTTAATAAAATTGTTATCAATATTGATATTCATGAGTTTCAAAAGATTTTAATCGGACAGTAGTGATTAACAATATATACCGGCTTTTTTCGTATTACTGTATAATGTTGTTTGGCAGATATTTTTTTTTTGTGATATTTGCATTTTGTTATTTTGCAGGAAAAGATATTTTATCATTTGATCCGGAATTTTTGTTTAAACAACATTAGTTGCCCGGTCAAGCAGTTACATTAATTGTTTCATAAGAGTTTATTATATTATGAAACCCCCATGTTTTTTATTACACAACCATAACCTTAACAAAGCCAGCAACATGGGGGTTCCATCATACCTAAAAAAAACTTTGTTATGGTGAAAAGATTTACCTTGTTTTTAGCTGCATTTTTCTTCATGTTTTCTTCATTTCATCAGGAAGCCTATTGTTTTCAGGATGGTAATAAATTAAATGATCAACTCACAATAGATCAAATTGTAGAAATTGTTGAGAAAAAACATTCGGTAACGGTTTTTTACCAGCCGCAATGGTTTGATGAAATAACGTTTAGTTCAGGTATAACTGATTTATCACTTTTGTCAGTTTTTGAGACTATTGCGGGCGAAGTTGGATTAGAGGCTGTTTTTATTGATGAGATTGTTGTGCTTGTACCTACGGAAAGGCTTGTGGATGAAAGGCATGTATTGGAAGAAGACCATTTGATCGTAGGGGATCCGAATCAGTATGGCAGATTTTCCAGGGCTACCATTACGGGTAAAGTATTTGATGGTGCTACAGGTGAAACATTGATTGGTGCGGTAATTTATGATCCTGAAAGTCAGACTGGAGTGACTACCGATGTTGACGGAGCTTTTTCATTAGAGCTTCCTGTTGGGGAATACAGCTTAAGATTATCTTACACCGGTTATGAAGAAAGGTATCAGGATGTACAGCTTATCAGTGATGGCAGTGTTGATTTCGAATTGTTCAGTGAGATAACCGAACTGGATGAGGTCACTATTGTTGCAATGCGTGCTGAAGATAATATTATGCGCACGCAAATGAGTGTAGTGTCAATGGATTCAAGAGTGTTGAGTGAACTGCCTTCAACATTCGGTGAACAGGATATTGTCAGAAGCATGACTTTATTGCCGGGTGTTCAATCTGTCGGAGAATTTGGTACCGGCTTTAATGTCAGGGGGGGTGGTGCTGACCAAAATTTAATATTGGTTGAAAACGTACCATTATTTAACTCTTCTCATCTTTTTGGTTTTATATCGGTTATTAATCCTGAAATGGTTTCAAGTGTTACACTTATGAAAGCCGGTATTCCTGCCGAATATGGCGAGCGGGCATCTTCTGTTATGGATATTCGGCTTAACAGCGGCCTGGATAAAGAAAAGGCTGCTGTCAGCGGTGGTATAGGACTGATCAATAGCCGGTTATTATTTGAAACTCCTATTGTTCAGGATAAAGCATCATTTTCTTTTGGTGCAAGGTCCTCTTATTCCGATTGGCTTTTAAGACAAATGCCCGACGAAGACCTGATGAACAGCACGGCAAGGTTTCATGATTTTACTGCAGTTACAAACGTTGCAATTGATTTGGATAATTACCTGACCGTTTTTGGGTATTATAGCTTTGATAAGTTTGGTTTTCTTGACGAAAATATCTTTGAATACAGCAACACATTGGCTTCACTCAGATGGAACCGTATTATCGGAAAAACTCTCTCAAGTACAATGATTGTCGGGTGGAGTAATTATAAGAACCAGGTATCGGAAAAGCCCAAAATAAATCCGCTTTTACATTCAAAAATGAAATCGGAGATAGATTATAAAAGTTTCAGGTATCATTTTTCATATCAACCTTTACATAATCATTCGGTTAAGTTTGGTGTAAATGCGATTAATTATAATATTATGCCTGGTGACATGTATCCATTGGGGGATGAATCGAATATTGAGCGAAAAACCATGGATAGTGAGCAGGCACTTGAGCTTTCGGTATTTGCCAGCGATGATATTTTAATAGGCGACCGTATGAGTATGGAACTGGGGTTGAGATATACACAATATCTTCAGCTGGGTCCGGCAACCGTAAATATATATGAGCAAGATAAGCCTATGAGTGAAGAAAATATTGCTGAACAACGCTCTTATGACAGCAATGAAATAGTATCAAAATATGGCGGACTTGAACCGCGCCTTGGATTTCGCTATAAAACAGGAGAATATAGCTCAGTTAAATTAAGTTATAACCGTATAAACCAATACATAAATCTTATTTCGAATACATCGGTTATGTCGCCTACCGATCTATGGAAACTAAGTGATAAACATATCAAACCCTTAAGAAGCGACCAATATGCACTGGGATATTTTCAAAACTTTAAAGGTAATACTATCGAAACATCTCTTGAAGTATATTTCAGGGATTTTAAAAACCCTTTAGAGTATAAAAGCGGAGCGGAAATAGTAATGAATGAATTCCTTGAAACCGATGTTGTTAATGCAAAAGGTTATGGTTATGGTGTGGAACTTTTTATCAGGAAAAATGTCGGCAGGCTGACCGGATGGACCAGTTATACTTACTCCAGCTCTATGCGAAGGTCACAAGAACAATTTCCTGAAAACCAGATAAACAAAAATGCATATTTCCCTTCAAATTATGACAGGCCACACAACCTGGTTGTCAATATGAATTATGATATCTCACGCCGTTGGCGGTTTGGTGCCGTCTTTACATATAGTACCGGGCGACCGGTTACTCTGCCCGAAATGGTATATCAGTACGGTAATGACTATCTGATCTATTATTCCGATAGAAATGAATATCGTTTGCCCGATTATCACCGGCTGGATATTTCATTGACTTTAGGTGAAAATCTCAGGGTAGATCAAAGAGGTAAAGGTAGCTGGACTTTTTCGATTATGAATGTTTATGGACGGAAAAACCCTTACTCAGTGTTTTACAAAAGAGAACCATACAGTGTTGATTCTCCTCGTTCGTTCAATCTTTATCAATTATATATAATCGGCAGGCCTTTTCCTACAATAACTTATAATTATTCATTTTGATCGGTAATATGCGTAATGTTTTTTTTGTTGACTGAAATTTATTTGAAGTGTTTTTATTTAATAAAAGATTGATTTGTAAATTTATAAAATTATGAGTAATAAACTGTTTTTTTTAGTCGCTTTAATGTTTTTTTTGGTTCATGCCTGCACAGAGATATATGATCCTGATATCTCGGTTGACAAAGAATATTTGGTTGTGGAAAGTGTAATTACAGATGAGCAAGGACCTCATATAGTAAAAATTACCAAGACCAATATGTTTGGAGAGGACTTCAGTCCCAGGTATGTTGGTAGAGCTGTGGTTAAATTAACTGACACACACAACAATGACATATATCTTGAAGAAAGAATGCCGGGTCGTTATCATACTCTTTCTGATTTCTCAGGTGAGATTGGAGAGACTTATACATTGCATATTAAAACAGCTGATGGTGAAACATATCAGTCTGAACCTCAAAAATTGCTACCCCCGGTAAGTATTGACTCGTTATATGCTGAATTTGGCACACAATTGTTTTTTTACGAATCACAGGTTGGCGGTGATATCTATCAACGTGAGGTTGATGGTATGAATTTGTTCATAGATGTTACATGCGATGATAATAAATATCCGAAATTCAGATTTACATCGGTTTTGATGTTGCAATATACCTTGGAGCATTTTATTGGAGGTGCGTCTGAATTTGAATATTGCTGGATTAAAAGTCCTATTACGGATTTTCTTGAAACCGATTTGGTAAAAGACCCTGATATTCTTTATTCAAGGCGTAATCGCATAGCATTTATTCCTTTAGCAAGCTGGAATATGAGATATATTGGATTTCCGTTAATTGAGAAAGGGGATAAAACGATTTCCTATACAAATCCAAGAATTATTAAATCTGTTTATACCTTGAACGATGATGCTTATGTTTTTCATTATGAACGAAACAAACAATTAGGTGATGAGGGAAGTTTTTTTGATCCCATAGCACCACAATTGACTGGCAATATAAATAATGTCAACGATCCTGATGATGTAGTTTTGGGGTTTTTTGAAGTATCATCAGTTTCAAAAGCTACATTACATATTATACCAAGAGTTAGTGAGGATTTAATAGAGATTGATACGCTCAATTGCTTAGAGCATGTGCCTGCTTCAGGTTGCATTTATGGTGAGACGCCGGGATGGTGGTTGTAATAATTAACAATAATTGGATTATGAAATTATACCTAAAAATATTGATAGCAGCTATTTGTGTTTGTTTAGCTATTCCTGGCAATTTATATTGCGGGAAGTTGTCATTAAAACAAAATCATAATGAGTATGTATATGTTCATACCGACCGCGAATTATACATTGCCGGAGAATATTTGCAATATAAGGCTTACCTGCTGAATGATGAGGATAAGCAGGATCTGCAAAGTAAATTTGTTTACCTGGCTGTGAGAAGTGAGAGCGAAGTTGTAAAACGTGCCACGATGGTTGTTGACGGGTCTTATACAAGTGGCAGCATCTATTTGCAAGATACATTATCAACCGGTTATTATGAGTTGATCGCACATACCAACTGGATGCGAAACAAAGGAGAAGAAGCCTATTTCAGAAAACCATTATTAATCGTAAACAGGTTTGATGAAAGCCCGGAATATCTCTTGCATGATACCAGGGATACAGATGATTTGCAACTTTTCTTTATACCCGAAAGCGGAAACTTTTTAAAAGAGCTTGATAACAACTTGCTTGTTAAAACTAAGGGTAATTTTGATACGGCTTTACGCGAAATATGGATTTTGAATCAATATAATGATACTATTGATACCATTGCAAATAGTGTGCTTAATGTCCATGGATTTACAACATTTTCAATTGTTCCTGATCCCGGATATACTTATTATGCTGTAATTGATGGAGTAGATAGGACTTTTAAACTTCCAAAAGCCCGAAAAAGTGGATGTATTTTAAAAGTAAATGAAGAAAACAACAAACTGAGAATAGAAATCCTGTCTGCCGAAGAAAGTCCGTCTGTTGATTGGGTGAGGATAAAATATAAAGATAATGTCGTATATGAAGAAAGGGTCTATGAAAAACCATTTATTACAGAAGTTCCTCTTGACGATCAGGGTATTCCCGAAGGACTTTTATTTCTTGAAGCAGGAGGCAGGGGGTGGGGAAAAGTAGCAGAAAGAATTTGGTACAATGATCATGCTGAAAATTCAGAAATATTGATTGAAACTGATAAAGAACAATATGATAAAAGAGATGAGATCAGCCTGACCATAGATGGATCCGGAATTAAAGATGAACATGCCTTAATTTCAGTATCTGTGGTAAAACCAAGTTCGATAAACAGACAAAATACAGATTTTGACGGATATAAAAGAGCTTTGGAGTTAACAAGGATGTTAGATTATAACCATAAAGAAGCTGTTTCTTTATTTGGAAAAATGGATGTGGACGAGCTGAATGAATACCTTATAATATATGCTGCTGGTGAAGATAATGTTGATCATGGCAAACAAAAGTTCAGCGGAGATTATTTTATAGAAAACGAAAGTTTGATAATATCAGGAAAGGTTATTGACGGCAAGACAAATGATCCGTTGAAGCAAACAAGGGTCATTCTTAATAAACCCGATACAGTTATTAATGTTTTATATACAAAAACAGATGATATGGGCAGGTTTCATTTTGCCCTTTCCGATTATTTTTATGATGATAGAATCTATTTTTTTGTTGATGCTCAAAACGATGAGAATAAGCCTGTCATTCAAATTACAGATAAATTTTCTTATGAAACACCTTTTGAAAAAGGCAGGTTTGCTTTGTTGAGGGATAAAATGGATTTCATAAAAAGAAGCCAGGACATAGTCAGGATCAATAAAGCATATGGTATTGATTATGTTAAAGAAGCAATCAAGGAAGCAGAGCCGGTTGCATATCCGCCTTTATTATTTTCAGAAGCAAACAGGACTATATATACCGATAATTATGCTTCATTAGACAGCTTGCATGAAATATCAAGGGAGATCGTACACGGATGGCAATTAAGAAGCAGGGCAGGCAAATATATTTCAAGGCTGGTCTGCGATACTGAAAGAAAATGGTTGCCCGAAGCACCTGTTTATTTTCTTGATGGTATAATTACTTATGATGTGAATAAATTGACACATTTGGATTCAGAAAAGATACACAAAATACAGATCCAGAATTATAAATGGTATCATGGTGAAATGTTTTTTCCGGGAATAATCGGGATTTTTACCAGGAACTATGATTATTTAACAACGCTTGCACACCGCACAAGAACATCCATGATAAAAGAAACTCTTCGAAAACCCACAAAATACGTTGCCCCAGAGTATGACCCGGATACAGGAGGAGTTATGAAGCAACCTGACCTGAGGCAGGTTTTATACTGGGATGCTGACATTGAAATTGGAAAAGGTCAATCGAAAACTTATTCATTCTACTCCGGCGATCTTAGTGGAGATTATTTAATTAAAGTACAGGGAATTACATCGGGAGGAGCCCCTGTTAACATTACTAAAACAATTAAAATTAATTAATACTGCCATGAAAAAATCTTTAATTATAATTTTTTTCTTTCATTTTGTTTTTTTAACAATAATCTGCCCTTATTATATATCTGCAAAGGATGATCATCATAAAGAAAAGCACGTATCAGTTTATGAACCAAGACTATCAGGTGAAGTTTATACTTTTTTAATGCGTGCAAATGGAAGCTATTATTTGAACGAAAATTGGGTGAAAGGTGATGTGCTGTTGATTTCCGGCGAAAAAGCTCATGATAAGCGTTTAAAATACAATACCTATTTGGATGAACTGATCTGGCTATCATCCAAAACTTATCAACCTGTTAAGGTTGACAAAAACCTTGTCAGGGAATTTTCTGTCAATCTTCCCGGGGAACAAGAACCTGCAATATTTCACAACATTACAATAGATGTGGCTTTCAGGTCTGAACCTTTAAATATTTTTGCACATAGTTTGTATGATGGCAATATTTCTTTGGTGGCACACAGGCGAGTTATAAAGACCGGCGAAAGATTAACAAGTGAGGGTGGCACTCTTATTTCGGTTCCGAGGCTTGAACCTGACCCTGTGTTTTATATCGTGAAGCCTGATAATGAAGCGCATGAAGTTAGCAGGTTTAGCCGGAGAGCTTTGTACCGGATTTTTCCGGAGCAGCGTGATGAAATCAGAACAGCCTTACGCCGGGAAAGAATATGGATACGCTCTGAAAATGACCTCATCCGCGCAGTTGCTATAATTGATGAAGTAGTTTCACAATGAATAAAAACAGGATAACCTATTAATCTATCCTTTATACTCGTTTTCCGTCACTGAAAGATTGATAAGACCATGTATCTGTAAAACATATCACCATTATTTAATTGATTAAATCATTTTAAGGATGAAAAAAGCGATAATTACAACATTTTTTTTTGTTGTTGTATTATTAAATGTTAATACACAGATAAAAACCCATCCGGCACGTGCAAGGGACCATGGAGTCGAAATTGGTGTTTTGCAAACCGGGCATTATAATGCAATTACTGATATAGAGGGAGTAAAAGTTGGTCATACCACTTTATATGAGGGTGAAGATATTCGCACCGGTGTTACGGCCATTTTGCCTCACTCCGGCAATATCTTTCAATCTAAGGTTCCTGCTGCCATATACCTTGCCAATGGTTTTGGTAAACTGACAGGATACAGCCAGGTGGAAGAATTGGGAAATATTGAAACGCCCATAATTCTGACTAACACACTAAGTGTTCCTGTTGCAGCCGGTGCTTTAATAAGCTATACTTTGTCTTTGCCGGGTAATGAGGAAGTCAGGTCTGTCAATCCTGTTGTCGGCGAGACTAATGACGGATGGCTTAATGATATCAGGGGAAGGCACATAAAAGAGCATCATGTTCTTGATGCAATAAAAGATGCTTCGGGAGGCCTTGTAGAAGAAGGCAATGCAGGAGCCGGCACGGGCACAATAAGCTTCGGATTTAAAGGTGGCATCGGAACATCCTCAAGGATCATACCCGGTTCGCTGGGAGGCTATACAGTTGGTGTACTCGTTCAATCCAACTTCGGAGGTGTACTCGAAATTAACGGAGCCCCGGCCGGAAAAGAATTAAACAGATATATGTACAGAAACGAAATATTAGATGATGCCGACGGATCATGCATGATAATTGTTGCAACAGATGCACCCCTATGTTCAAGAAACCTGAAAAGGCTTGCTAAAAGAGCTATGCTGGGTCTGGCAAAAACAGGCGGTATTTCATCCAATGGAAGCGGTGACTATGTTATAGCTTTTTCAGTAGCCCCCGATAACCGTATCAGACATTACGACGAATCATTGTATCACAAAACGACAGTATTACGCAACGAAAATACATCACCGCTCTTCTTAGCTGTAATTGAAGCCACTGAAGAAGCTATACTGAATTCAATGTTTGCTGCCGAAACTGTTACCGGACGAAATAATCATAAAATAGAAGCATTACCAATTGAACAGGTACTGGAAATACTGCGTAACTATAATAAAATTGAAAAATAATATTACAATAATTCAGTTTATTTTTGCATTAGGTTTCAAAATATAAAACTCTATTATGGTTACAAAAGATAATATAAAAAATAAAAGCACTGATCATAAGGTTATACTTCGCAATTTGACACAGGAAGACTATGATACCCTGGTAAGTTCAATGCATGAAGCTTATAGCGGGATTGATGCAGATGTTTGGCAGAAACGGGAGATAAAGAGATTACTAAAATTGTTTCCTGAGGGCCAGATATGTATTGAGATTGACGGTGAAGTTGTAGCAGTTGCCCTGTCATTGATAGTTAATTACAGTAAATTTGGCGATAATCATACATACAATCAAATCACCGGCAATGAAACTTTCAACACTCATGATCCTGAAGGTGATGTGCTATATGGTATTGATATTTTTGTTCGTCCTGATTACCAGGGGATGCGACTTGGGCGCAGGATGTATGATGCCCGTAAGGAATTATGCGAAAAGCTTAACCTTAAAAGCATCATAGCAGGCGGGCGTATACCCGGGTATCAGGAATATACCGATAATCTCACGCCCAAGCAATATATCGAAAAGGTAAAAATGAAAGAGATTTATGACCCTATTCTAACTTTTCAGCTTTCCAATGATTTTCATGTAAAAAAAATATTAAAAAACTACCTTCCTGCCGATAAAGAATCCAGGACTTATGCCACTCTGCTCGAATGGAACAATATTTATTATGAGGAAAAGGAAAAGTTGATAGGAGGCAGGCAGGCAGTTGTAAGGGTAGGCCTGGCTCAGTGGCAGATGCGAAGTGTTTTTTCGTTCGAAGCGTTGTTAGAGCAGGTTGAGTTTTTTGTTGATTCGGTGAGCTCATACCAGTCGGACTTTTTGTTATTACCCGAGTATTTTAATGCACCGCTGATGGCTGAATTTAACCATTTGTCAGAAGCTGAAGCACTGAGGGGATTGGCTGAATATACCGAGCCGTTGAGGGAAAAATTTTCCGAATTTGCAATTTCATACAATATCAATATCATTATGGGCAGCTTACCAATTTGTGAGCAAGACAAGCTATATAATGTTTCTTACCTTTGCCGGCGTGACGGTACCTGGGAAAGCCAGTACAAAATTCATCCGACTCCCGACGAAGTAGCCAGCTTTGGAATGAGAGGAGGAAATACTCTTAAAGCTTTTGACACTGATGCCGGAAAAATAGGAATACTTATTTGTTATGATATAGAGTTTCCGGAACTCTCACGAATATTGGCAGAACAGGGCATGGATATTCTTTTTGTTCCATTCCTAACAGATACACAAACAGGTTTTAACAGGGTTAGAATTTGTTCGCAGGCCAGGGCAATAGAAAATGAATGTTATGTGGTGATAGCCGGATCGGTAGGTAACCTTCCGAGGGTAAAAAACATGCGTATTCAGTTTGCACAATCTGCCGTATTTTCACCATCAGATTTTGCTTTTCCAAGTAACGCGGTTGTTGCCGAAACAACACCTAATACAGAGATGACCCTGCTGGCTGATGTTGACCTTGACCTGCTTAAAGAGTTGCATAACATGGGTAGCGTCAGAAACCTTAAAGACCGGCGTAAAGACCTGTATTCGCTTAAATGGAAAAAAGCAACACAAAAACCACAATAAATAATTATTTTTTAAAAAATATAAATTCATATATTACTCATAAACCATTACCATTTAAATATATAATAATTCAAAAAAATCTTCCGCCATATGCCAATAAGAATAGTATTGATACTCGTTAATATGCTTTTTTTTATCGGTTTGAATGTAATATATGCTAAAACAAACAATCAAACAGATCAGGAAAAGAATAAAAATGAGAATTGGCGCCAGGTATATTATAAGGTTGACCAGGGTTTGTCAACCGGCATGGTATTAGACCAGAAGATGTCAAACCTTCATTATACCGGCCCGGGCGGTGTTTTAAACTTCGGGCGTCGTGCCCGGACATCCGCTTATATTGCCGAGTGGAATTTCCTAAGGATTAATTTCGGCTATCTGCAACCAAAACATGAAGGAACACAGGTATATAAGCCTGCATTGGGGGTCAGGTATCTCCATCTTAGAAATTTGAATTCTTTGGGAATTTTTCAGGTTCATGCCGGAGTGCAAGCCAATTTGTTTGCCGATATACGTATAGCTCCACAGATGGGTAACTCATACCTGTTTGCCGACATTATAGGTGAAATCAGGCCGCAAGGTAAGCTATCAACAAATTTCCACCTTTTAAGGCAATGGAATGTTGACTTTTCTTTTTCAGCAACTCTTTTGGGAACCGGAATAAGATTCCCGGAATACGGGACGAGCTTCAGGTTGTCAGACGATGGCGGTATTGCTTTCCAGTCAAGTGAAACCCATATTTTAAAACCATCCAATTTTGGTCATTTTACTACGGGTGTTTTTTTCCGTGAATCATTTGGCGATGCTTCCAACCCCAACTGGTACAGAATAGGATATATATGGGATTATTACTCGATGAGAGGCAATTACAACATTAATGTTAACAATGCTGTACATCAACTTGTACTTGAATTTTATTTTAAAGTAAATTAATTATCAATATAAATAGCGGTTTAATATATAAATAGGGACAAAAAAGAAAATATATGTTAAATAATAAGAGATCATATTTTACAGCAAAGAACCTTGTAATTGTTTTATTCCTGTTTTTAACAAGTTCGTGCGAAAAGCTTTTCATAGAACCCGATGCTTCATCTGATCCAGAGGCTATCTTTGAGGAAATATGGACTTTTGCCGATACGCATTATTCATTTTTTGAATATAAGGATGTTGACTGGGATGAGGTTTATCATCGGTACCGTCCGCAAGTTCACGCTAATATGGGAGTTGTTGAGTTGTTTGATCTTTCTGCCGACATGTTGTATGAGCTTAAAGACGGGCATGTTAACCTGGTCAGCTCTTTTGACCGTTCAAGGAATTGGGAGTGGTACTTAAACAGCCCTGAAAACTATTATTATTCAATAATTGAAAGATATTACTATAAAGACAGGCAACGCTATATTGGTCCGCTTGAGTTTCTTGACATGGGGGATATAATTTACATTTATTATAGAAGTTTTGGCAATACTATTGGTGAAAGCCATTTGAATACTGTTATAAATAATTTGAGGTTTAAAAAGGGTATTATCATAGATGTACGCAACAATGGTGGTGGTGATCCGACTAACGCGCGGAACATTGCCAACCGTTTCACTGATGTCAGGCGGTTTGCGGGCACCAATCGGGTGAAATACGGGCCCGGTCATGATGATTTCCGGCCCGAAGATATATATATTGAACCTTATGATGGCCCCAGGTATACGGGTGATGTGGTTGTGCTTACCAACCGGAAGAGTTACAGTGCAACGACCTATTTTACACAATATATGAGTGTGCTGCCCAATGTTACTCTTGTGGGTGATACTACAGGAGGAGGCGGCGGCATGCCCGCATTTCACGACTTGCCCAACGGCTGGCTGTTAAGAGTTTCAAGCTCACGTTTTTATTGCCCGGATGGTGTTAATATTGAAAGCGGGATCCCACCAGATATACAGATAGACATCGATGAAGAAGAAGCATTTGCAAACGGGGTAGATCCTATCATTGAAAAAGCAATTAGTGTTATTTTGAAATATTAATATTACCATGTTTTGCACAAAAGGAAACCTGCAAACAAAATTTTAAGCATTTATCAATCAGTCAATTAAGGTTCTGATTTGTTAAACCCGGGTCATCTGTTATTCAAAACAGAAGAATATACCAATGAGTGTTAATAAGAGATATGTTGTTTTTTAATTTGTAGCAGTGCGGCAGAGTATTTGTAGAAAAATACAGTTTTAATATAAATTATGCTGCTTAGTGTCTTAAATTTCCGGTTTCACCCAAAAAAATCCGTAACCCTGCCAGGGTTGAGTAAAAGAATTTTTTAAATAACCGCAGGCTGAAAACCGCCTCATGGTTTTAACCGGAGGCCGGAAAGAAACTCCTTCGGAAGTTTTCGGCTTCTCCGCAATACATCTTGGGATATCTAAGCTCCAATACCTAAAAAGTTATTTAGAAAAACCGGCTGATTTTATTCAAATTTTGTTTCTCCGGTTGTTTCTTCTTTTTTTCCTTCAATACTGTCTATCACAAAAGTATCATCATTAAAGTTGTTATTTTCCGGTTCTGCATTTTCTTCAATAATTTGATGATCGGCAGGGTCAGCTTTATCTTCTTCATAATATAGCGGGCCTTCAATACCCAGGGGTATTCCAAGCCATACCCATACAACAAATTTTGGTATCCTTGCGATCATGAATGCGATGGCATATGGGATCATCATAGATATCAGTGTACCTATACCGGCTGTTTTGTCATATTTTTGGACAAAAACTATTACCAGTGGGAAGTAAGGCAGCAAAGGCGTAAGAATATTGGAATATGAGTCGCCAATACGATAAGCCGCTTGAGTTAATTCCGGAGAATAACCTACAAGCATGAGCATTGGCACGAAGATAGGAGCGAGCAGCGCCCACTTGGCTGACGCACTTCCCATGATCAGATTAACCAGTGAAGAAACAAGTATAAAAGCGATCAGAAGGGGTATTCCTGTGAAACCAATAGCAGTCAGGCCTTCCGAACCTTTTACTGCCAGTATGCTGCCAAGGTTCGACCAGTTGAAGTAGGCTACAAACTGGGCGGCAACAAATGCTATTACGATGTACAAACCCATGGTTGACATCGATTTTGTTGTCATATCTGCGACATCCTTATCGTTTTTGATAGTCTTGGCAACAATTCCATAAACCAATCCTGCAATAAAGAATAATATGAACATTATCGGGACTATAGAATCGTAAAATGGTCTGAAGCTATGTTTTCCGATGTTTTCATCGAATTCGCCGCGCAAGAGGCCATCGGAAGGAATTATTGCAATAGCAACCAGGATCAATACGAAAACTATTGAAATTAATGACCAGTTCAACGCTTTGCGTTCACGTGGTGTAATGTCATTGCTTTTTTCTTCTTCGAGTTTTGCTCCTTCCGGGCGGTATTCACCCAGGCGGGGCACTATGATTTTTTCCGTTACCCACGTTCCTGCTATACCTACTAAAGGTACAGCAGCAGCCATAACATAATAATTGGATAGAGGGTTAACGGTATAATCCGGATTAATAATATTGGAAGCGGGTTCGGTAAAAGCGGCCAACATGGGGTCGAGCCCGGTAGGTAATATGTTGGCTCCAAACCCACCTGATACGCCTGCAAAGGCAGCGGCAATTCCGGCAAGCGGATGACGGCCCATACCAAGGAAAAGTGTGGCACCTATAGGAATAAGTATCACGTAGCCGGCATCTACAGCAACAGAACTAAGCATACCACCTATAACAATTGAAAAAGTAACCAGTTGTTTTGGAACTTTGGAAATGAATAGCTTCAAAGCAACATTTATCATACCGGTGTGCTCGGCAACACCAATGCCAAGCATTACTACAAGCACCAACCCCAGGGGAGGGAATGATGCAAAAACCTCAACCATTTCGGTGAAAACCCTTTGAAGACCCTCTTTTGTAAGCAGGTTCTCAACTATTATATGTTCTGCCTCAATCCCCGTATCAGCACCAGTGCCGGGCTTCAAAACACTAACCCCGCTAAATAACCAGGATAACAAAAGTACCACTACCATTAAAACAGCAAACAAAGTTACAGGATGTGGTAACTTATTCCCGATAATCTCTATCTTGTCTAATATTTTCTTAAAAACACCATTACTTTTTGTTTTATCGTTAGTCATAAGTATACTGTTTAGGGTTAATTATTTTTTAATTTAATAAATAATTGCATGCTCAAAAAAGTACACAAAATGCTTGTAATGTGGTTTTACAAAAACCATCTGCTGCTTTTGCGCTTTTGAAAAAACCTGTAAAAGAACTTTTTAATACCTGCTGAATTTTAAAAATAATTGCCAAAAATAAGTTTAATAACCTATACTGCAAAAAAAATTTGCTTTAATTATGATTTTTGACATGGCAAAAACGGGTGTATCCCTGCCGGGTATCAGTTTAACCAGGCTTTGCAGTAGACGATAGGGAATAATCTCTTTTTACGCTTACAACAATCCTCATTATCTTACAATATGCACTACACCATGTTTGCGCCGTTTGACCCCGAATCGTTCATAAGTCAGCACATAATAATATACCCCATCGGGGGCACCATTACCATCCCACCAGTTATCGTAGTAATAAGAATGTTCATATACTATCTTGCCCCATCTGTTGTAAATGACCATATGGGCTTTTTCATAATGTTCGAGGTTGGTGATCTCAAAATAATCATTTATACCGTCGAAATTTGGTGTGAAAACATTTGGTATTTCCAGTTCACAGTTTTCGTCAGTAATTTCTTTATCTATGGAAGCGATACATCCGGTTATAGCGTCTGTAATATCTATACGGTATGTGCCTGTTTCTTTTGCCATTAAGGTGTCGTAGGTTCTGCCGGGAAGTTCAACATTATTAAAATACCATTGATAAAGCCAGTCGTCGCCTGTATTATTGATAGGATGAACGGTGAGTACCGTGGAGTCACCTTCGCAAAACGTCAAATCATGTAATTCGTGGTATGATTCGATTTCGGCTTCCGGAATGGGTAATACATTTACACTTACTGTGGTGTCGTAAGTACAATTGAAATTATCGGTTATTTCAAATATGAATTCATAATCACCCTCTTCATCTTTTGTTACGTATGCGGGGTTTCCGTTCAGCGGATTCCCGTTATCGTACCATGTTTCGCTGACCACTTCGGGTGTAAAGATCAGCGAATCGGGGTAGAAATCATCATGAAAGAACAGGTTCCAGCCCGACATATAGCCGTTCTCATCAGGTGTATTGTCGGTAACGGTTAATGTCCATGTACCGTTTAAGGGGCATCCTGTAAGGTTTTCCAGCGGGTCGTGTGATGTATATGTTCCTTCAGGAAGATAGGCAGCGTTTGCATAATAGTTGCCTGCTTGATCCTCATAATCATGATACTCTGGTGTGGTTTCATTCATCAGGCCATACTCGGGTGCGGGAGTAAAACAATATTGATATCCTATGCCGGGTGTAACGTTATCATAGACAACGGGTTCACCAAGGTTAGCAGTTACGCCGCCATAGTTTTTAAGCATTATTTGTGTGCCATTTGGGCATTGAAGCTCAAAGCTAAGCTGGCTTTGATCAACATGGTCAATTACCAGGCATATACGCCCGAAATCGTCTTCCGTTTGAAGAATATCTTCATCTTTAAAAACATCAAAAGTAAGACTTGATATGTATGATTCGGTTGTACCATCGGGTATCGCTATAGTGTCTTGCACACCTGTGGTGAAACCTGTCCATGTAACCATATTAGGTACACCTGTCAGAGTAATAGGGTCCTCAGCACAAACAGTATCCATACTTGGTTGTGTACCGGTAAAATGGGGTATTGTTCCTACCTGCACGGTTTCATAAACGTCAGTTTCGCAGTCATTGACAGGGTCATAAATATTAATACGGAAAGGATATGCCGCGGGGTCATAAAATTCATAATCAAGAGTTGAACCGGTATGGGTTTGACCGTTGTAAAACCATTCATATTCAATTTGATTCGGGTCGAAGTAAATATTCTCTGACTTGTAATATGCGTCGGCAATAAGAGTTACCGGCCCGGTATCAGGGCAAAGATGCATGGTTTCAAGGTCGGTGGTAACATCGGCAGTAAAAAGTTCACAAAGCTCGTAACAGCTTATTTCTGCCCACCAGCCTTTACCATGTTCTGAAGGTGAGGAGATAAAATGAAAATGCAGAGAGCCTGATGATGGAAATATTTTTTCACCCGCCAACTCATCATTCGTCGCTTCATATAAAAGCGGGGCATCACTGCTTTCACCATCATAAACATAAAGGTAATCGCCCGGGCCAAGGTCGAAAAAAATAAACTCCATGGAAAAAAACGGCCTGTCTTCATCAGAACTGGTAAATGTTACTGAAAAATCCTCATTTGAACCATAAGAGGTGAGAGTATCTCTTCCGCTGTCAACAAAAATCCCGGCACAGGCCTCAATAGTTTGTCCATCATGAAAATCAATAGGATAGGTTATTTGTGATACTTCTGTGAAAGATTTCACCGAAAAGAATAATATCAATAAAACCAGGGTAAATAACCGTATCATATAATAAACAAGTTATAAATAGATCATTTAAAAATCATTACGAAAAAAACAATATTTTATTTTATGAAGCAAAAAATAAACAGTGCAATAATCCTGTCTGCATACATATTGCTCAATGTATATATCTGTTTTTCGGATGCAATTTACAAAAAACCTGAAAGCCGCTATAAAAAAACGCAACAAGGTTAATTTTTTTTCACTTAACAGTGAGTGAAATTAAGATTGCTGCTCAGAAGAATTTTTCCGGGGCGTTGTTTGAATCTGCTAAAAAAATTTATTTCTGCAGTTTCTTTTTTATATATCAAATCGCAAAACATTGATTTACAGACATATATTTTTTGTGTTTTGGCGACTTTGTGTGAAATAATTCTTGTTGGAGCGGAAATTTATTTTAAACTTTTTCCTATTTGATATGCGTCACCGATTTTTTCTCCGATTTTACGGTATTCCCTGGCTCCTCCCACATAAATCAACGGGTTCATTGCTTCGACATCGAATGAACCGGGCTTATTCACATCCTGCAGCTTGTTGGTATCCATGTGCACTTCTAGTATCTCACCCACGAAATGGTTGGTAGTACCCACAAGGGATGACTTAACCAGCTTGCATTCGAAATTCAGCGGACATTCCTTAATGATGGGAGAGGGGATATGCTTTGACTGCATTTTGGTGAAGCCGGTTTTTTCGAATTTATCAATATCCTTTCCGGAGGTTATGCCGCAAAAGTCAGCTTCTATCATGATATCAACACTTGCTATGTTTACTGTAAAGTGTTTGTTTTTAAGGATCTCATTCCCGGAATAACCGCTGGTGCCGACAGATACTCCCAGGGTTGGCGGCGCACTGGTCAACAAGGTTACCCATGCTATGGTAACAATATTGGCTTTTTCCATAGTCCCTGTTACCACAAGGCTTGTGGGCATAGGAAATAAAATCTTCTGAGGCCCGAATGTAGTCTTCATAATTCTGTTTTTTGGTTTATTATTAAAATCGAAATTTGCAAAAAATTTAAGTAAAATACAAATTTAGAGAAAGATTTTTTTATCTCTCAATAATTAACCATTAAATAACTAAGATCATTTGTGTTGCTCTTTGTGGTAAAAAATTTAACCATAAAGGAAACAAAGTACGAGGGCACTAAGTACGTTCACTCTCAACAAGCTGAGAGAATAACAAACTTGTAACTATAACAATTCAACAATTAAACCTATTTTTGTTTTTCGCTGTTATGGCAATATTTTTGATAATGAAAATAATTATTTATACCCGGAGTTATTTTGTAAAAAGAAAGATTTATTACAAAAAATTTGGCAGTGATAAAATTATTTGATAATACGGCTATACTTTTTTAAACATGACAATGTTGCGCTATTGTTCAATATACGTTTTACTGTTGCTGTTTTTAGCATCAAATATGCAGGGGCAGGTTACGAGGATAAGAGGAACGGTTGTTGACTCCCATACAAAAGAAACGCTTCCGTTTGTCAATGTATCTTTTAAAAACACTACAGTAGGAACAATAACAGACATTAATGGTGAGTACTTTATTGAAACGCGTGTTGATGCCGATACTCTTGTAGTATCTTATGTGGGTTATAAACCCCAGGAAAAAGTTGTACAAAAGTTTCGTTACCAGGAAGTAAATTTTGAGCTTGAGCCCGACATTTATTATCTCGAGGAAGTTGTCATAATCCCCGGAGAAAATCCTGCCCACCCTATATTGCGGAACATTATTGCCAACAAACATAAACATGATCCTGAGAGATTTGATTCCTATTTTTATGAAACTTATAACAAGGTAGAGGTTGGTGTTGATAACGTTGATGAGCGTTTGAAGAATCACCGTTTGTTGAGGGATTTCCAGTTCATATTCGATTACGTTGATACTTCAGCTATTACGGGCAAGGTGTTTTTGCCGGTATTTATTTCCGAGAGCATGTCGGATTATTATTACCGTTGTTCGCCGCGGTTTGAGCGCGAGATCATAAAAGCCACAAGCGCCTCGGGGGTTGAAAACGTCAGCCTGTCGGAACTCTCCGGTCATATCTACCAACAGATAAATATTTACGAAAACTTCCTTAAGGTTTTTGAGCCCGGCTTTGTTAGTCCGGTTTCTGATTACGGGCTTTTTTACTATAATTATCATCTGCTCGACAGCGCTTATGTTGATGACAAATGGTGTTATCATATATCTTTTGTTCCGAGAAGGCGGCAGGACAGAACCTTCAGCGGCGACTTCTGGGTGAATGATACAACGTTTGCCATTAAACAAATCCGTATGCGACTGGCGGAAGATGTCAATTTCAACTTCATAAATGATTTTGTTGCCGAATTTAAATATCAGCAACTGGAGGATTCATCGTGGTTTCTGAAACAGGAAAGGCTTTTTTTTGATTTTAATTTAGAACAAAGATTTACCGGCTTTTTCGTGAATAAGACGACTTTATACGATAATATTGTGGTCAACGAGAAAATCCCTGATGAAATTTTAAAACTGAGAGACAAAATTGTTGTTGATGACGGGGCATTAAAAAAGGAGCGTGATTTTTGGGATAAAAACCGTCCGTTACCTTTGACCACACAGGAGGCTGATATTTACAAGATGGTTGATTCCATACAGGAAGTACCGATATACAGGATCTATGAAAAGCTTGCCGGGATGTTTGTGATGGATCATTATGAGCTGGGGCCTGTAGAACTGGGGCCTTATTTCCGTACTTTCAGCTTTAACGAGATTGAGGGCAACCGTGTCAGGCTCAGCGGCAGGACAAGCAATAACTTCAGCACCAGTCTTATGATAAGCGCTTATGGTGCCTATGGTGAAAAAGACAACCGTTTTAAGTATGGTGGAGGTGTTAAATATTTATTTGACAATAATCCTCGTTTTGGAGTTTTTGCTGACGGCAAATATGACATCGAACAGCTTGGGCAGAGTCCTGTGGCGTTGACCGATGACAATATTTTCAAATCATTGCTCCGCCGAAGCCCCAATTACCAGCTTACAATGGTAAAAGATCTTACTGTTGGCCTTGAGAAAGAATGGTTCCAGGGATTTTATAATGTGTTGACATTTACCCACCGCCGCATTGAGCCCAACGAATATGTCCCTTTTATAAAAGAGGAAAACGGTCAGGAAGTTGACATGGGTGAATTGAAAACTACGGAAGCAAACTTAAGGTTTCGTTTTACCAAAGATGAAAAGATCCTCAGAGGCGAATTCGAAAGGTTTAGCCTCGGAACTACCAGGCCGGTTCTGAATCTTTTTTTTACCGCAGGAGTAAAAGATGTTTTCGAAAGCCAGTATGACTATTTCAAGCTTAGTTTTATTCTTGAGCAAAGAGTGCCTGTGAGCCCGCTGGGGTTTTTCAGGTATGTGGTTAACGGGGGATGGACTTTCGGCTCAGTGCCTTATCCTTTGCTGCATATGCATCCCGGGAATGAGACTTATATTTTTGACAGGCACGCTTTCAACATGATGAACTACTATGAGTTTGCCAGCGACAGGTTCGTGAGCGTGTATCTGGCGCATCACTTCCAGGGCCTGTTTTTCAACAGGATACCATTGATACGCAGGCTTCAGTTACGCGAGGTCGTGTCGGTTAAAGGCTTGATCGGAAGCCTTGATGATTCTCACAGGCAGGTAATGAATTACCCCGAAGGTCTGCATGGACTGTCGAAACCATATTTTGAAGTCAGCGCAGGTATAGAAAATATCCTTAAGCTCTTCAGAATAGATGCAGTGTGGAGATTAAGCTACCTCGACCATGAAAATGTTGATAACTTTGGGCTGAGAACAACGATACAGTTTACGTTTTGATCTTATGATGTTGTGTTATTTATGCTTTGTTTATTTGTTAAGCGTTTGAAAATAATTATTGTGAAAATTCCAAACTCAAAATCCCAAGTCCAAAATAAATCCCAATTTTGAAATCCAAAAAGACCTAACCTACATAAAGCAGAAATCCAAAGTCCAAAATCCAAAACTCAAAATAAGCTCCAAACCCAAAATCCCAAACCAATTTCTTTTGGAGTTTTGAGCTTATTATATTTTCTGCCAAAAATGGTCAGAATTTGAAATGTAAGATACTAAAGTTTTGAAAAAGATTAATAATTATATAATTTAACCTGATTAAAAAAGATATTTTTATTTTTAAGATTTGGGATTTATTTTGAACTTTGAACTTTGGATTTGGGATTTTATTAATAGTATTGATATTAACAATTTTTACAGATGAAAAGGGTTCTGATCATATATTACACCCAATCGGGCCAGTTGAAGCAGATTGCCGATTCACTGGCCGAGCCTTTGATCAGGGATGAAAATATTGCGGTTGATTACTATCGTATCAAGCCTGTTGAGGATTATCCGTTTCCGTGGACTTCAGACGGGTTTTTTGATTGTATGCCCGAGTCGGTTGAAAAGGTTCCGGTTGAGATTAACCTTGATGATTTCCCGGCAAAAAATGATTATGACCTTGTAATACTTGCGTACCAGGCCTGGTACCTCTCGCCGGCTATTCCTGTCAGCTCTTTTTTGAAGAGTGATGTTGCCCGAAATTTTCTTGCAGGCAGGAAGGTTATCACACTGCTTGGCGTAAGGAACATGTGGGTGATGGCGCAGGAGTACGTTAAGGGATGGATCAGGGAGCATAAGGCTCAACTGGTGGGCAATATTGTTTTGACGGATAAGGCTCATAACCTGGTGTCGGTTCTGACAATAAAAAAATGGCTGATGGGAGGCAATAAAGGGCCATACAATATCCTGCCCGAAGCCGGTGTGTCGGAAAAAGACATTAAGGATGCATCACGTTTTGCCGGCCCGGTAATAACTGCTTTAAAGAATAATGATTATGAGGGTTTGCAGGATGAGCTTATAGTACTCGGAGCTGTTGGTTTGAAGTACCATTTGATGCAAATGGAGAAGAATGCCTTGAGGATCTTCAGGATATGGGCAAAACTTATCCGTAAAAAAGGCGAAGCCAAAAACAAAAAGCGACGGATGCGCGTAAGGTTATTTAAGTATTACCTGCTCTTTATTATTTTTGTAGTGTCGCCCGCCGCGTCGGCAGTGTTCGTTGTTAAAAGGTATTTGTTGTATCCGCTGGCGAAGAAACAATTAAGGTATTATCGGGAGGTTTAGAGATAAAAGCCTCCAGCCAACAAAACCACCACGTCATTTAGGAGTGAAACGGAATGAGAAATCATTTCGCCTTTTTATCTCTTATTGGTTTTAAGTTTTTCCGGTATTTTAATATTTTGTTAAAAAATTAATATATTTACACTGTAAAATATTGCATCATAAGATCACACCAAATCGGTGTATCTGCACTACCATATTGCGAATCCCGGGTACAAACATGTTACCCCAACATAATAAAAAATAAACGATCCTTTGCGATGACAATCAAAACTTAGTTTAATCAAAATAAAGGAGGTCATTATGACAAAAAACTTATGCAGGTTAAAAGCAGCTTTCATTAGCAGGCGTATTTGTGCAGCCGTGCTTTTAACTTTTTTCTTTTCACTTTCAACTCTCCATGCACAAGAGGTAATCGCTACCGCGGGCAATCACCATGAAGCCGGTGATATCTCCGTTAGCTGGACACTCGGAGAGACAATTATTGAAACCTTCAAGGCAGGTGAAAACATACTCACGCAGGGCTTTCACCAGTCGAAACTCACAGTGGTATCAATTGACGAAATTGATTTACCCGGTTATAATATTACGGCATTTCCCAACCCGGCGAGCAGTTATGTTACGCTGAAAATAGAAGCTGAAAATTATGAGAAGATGAGTTTCCGGCTTTACGACTTTAACGGCAGGCTTATAGAGCGGAACCGCATTGGCGGCAGCTATACAAACATCTCGTTTGAAGGGCTGAAGCCCGCGGCTTATTTTATCAGGATCATTGAAGATGGTAAAAAGCTGACAACTGTTAAGATTATTAAGAAATGATGTGCTGATGTGTTGATTATTTAAATCATCAAATCAAGAAATAAATAGATTAAAAACCAAAACAATTTAAAAATGAAAAAGATTATTAATACCTTACTTACTATTTAAAACGCTTGATAACATTAAAACGCTATGTTCAGTAAAAGCATAGGGTAATTTTCTACTGCCTCCCCAACTTGATGTCGCAATTTGCGATTTCAAGTTTTCAAATTCAGTTTTTGTTAAACGGAACATAAAATCTGCGGGAAAGCGTTCACAGTTTCGTTTTACCTGCTCATTTAAACGCCGGGTTTCAACTCCATATAGTTCAGCTAAATCTTTGTCAAGCATAACCTTCTCATTCCTTATCACATATATTTTGCTCATTACTACTTCTTCGGGAATGATAATATTATTTTCTTTTTTCATTTTTCTGTTTTTCAATGTTATGCTTATAAATCTAATATTTATTCTTTAGGTGCCAAATTGTAACCTCAAAAGCACAAAATTCAATAATTCATCCTCCATACAACCCCAAAATAGATTGTCCTCTTTTGATAATACTCGTGCTTCCTGAAAGAGTAGTCATAATTGTATATTCTCGTTCTTTCATTTTTGCTGTTCAATAAATTGCTTATAGCGGCAAATGCTATTATTGCCGATTGATCTATACTGAAAAACCGGTTGATGCTTAAGCTGATATTATTATAACTTCCATATTGCTCATCGTTGAGATCATCAAACAGCGGCATATATAAATCAAAATCGTCAATATATACCGAGTCGGAAATTCCGGAATAAAAGAGTCCCGGCCGGGTATTATATGTTAATGACAAATTGAAATATTTCGGGTTATAATAACTCAATGATGTCTTAATAAAGTATTTCAGGGAGTTGGTACCGGTATATTGTTCATTATCAATAATAAAAGTTTGATCTAAAAATGTATTCGAGAGAGTAAATCTAAAATACCGGGATATTAACTGTTCGAAATATATCTCAACACCCAAATTTTTGATCTCATCAATTTTATTCATTAAATAAAAACTTCCCGGCAAACCTATGTCTTCCCTGCCTGCCACTTTATAATAAATTGCAGAATTGATAAGTGTATTTTTTTTATTATAAGAATAGTCTATTGCAAACTGGTAGCTGTCAAACAGCCTGTATTCATACGAGTAATATCTTGGTATCGAATAATTGTGATATTTTCCCCCACTTATCAACAGTGAGTGGGAATTACTCATATAATAACGTAATCCTGCCTGGTAGCTTAAATATTGTTTTTGATCGTCAACCGGTATGTTTGTTCGCAAACCTGATGAAAGAACAAACTTATTACTAATATCCCATTTAAAATAAGAATAACCTTCAAAATTATTGTTTCTTAAAACGGTGTCTTTATGGTATGAGAGGGCACCCGGAGCCAGATCAACATAAAAAACAGGAATCGTATCTTTTAAATTATAATCGGAATAGCTGTAAGAGGCTCCAATTTGAATAACGAGGTTATCGAAATTAAACCACTTGTAATCAATCGAGTTATATAATTTTTTGTTTTTATTGTTTGAATTTATAATTCCATATTTGTAACTGGAATTACTGAAATCGTATCCGAAATTATAGCTTAATATTCCATTGTTTGTGGTGTAGTCAAGATTATTAATGGTAAATCCTCTCTTGTTTTCGGCTAATGAATTGTCCGTATAGGAAAAATTTTCTATTTCCATGTCATAATATTCATCTATGTAGTAACTGAATGAGTTGAATGACAGGTTGTCGGTTATTTTCTTGTTAAAATTAAATCCGAAATCCATATTGCCAAAGCTGTTTAATCTTTCGAAGCTGCTATTATTGAGGTTTAGGAATAACTCATCGAATTGATAATTTCCATAGGCCTGGAAAAATGTTGTTTCGCTGATTTTTTTTGACAGGAACAAGCCGGTATTCGAAAGGCCTGCAGATAGTTGGATTTGATTTGATTTTAATTCATTTATTGTTTCAATTTCGACCAGTCCGCCGGTAGAGTTTCCGTATGTTAGTGGTGGATTGCTTGCATATACGTATTGTTCGTTGATAATATCGGTATTAAACAGGCTGAAATTGCCTATTCCGCTTATTTGGCTGTTTCTGACGGGATTAATAACGGGGACGCCATTTAATGTAACTATTGATCTGTGGGCGGAGCTGCCCCTTAAGGCAGGGTTGGCAGTTTCGTCAGTATCGGTTGATGACGGCATAAAAGTAATTGCTTTCAGCGGGTCGCCTGCCGAAACAGGGTTCATGTATATATCCAGCCTGTTCAGTTTTGTAACCGAAAAACTCTCGGAAACAGGGCTCTTCGCTTCGATAATGGCTTCACTCAATAAAGTGATCTTTTCATGTAAAGTGATCTTTAGGGGTTGGCTTAGATCAATATCACCTAATCTGATTTTCTTTTTTTCATATCCAATGAAAGATATGATCAGCGTATCATCAGGCAACACCTGGTCTAACGATAAGGAAAAAGAACCATCAATGTCGGTTACGGTGCTTTCCCGTAAATCCGTTAAGTAAACATTTACACCAAAAAGATTATTATTACTACTATCAGCTATTTTCCCCCTTAACGTTTGTTTTTGTGAAAAACAAATCAGGGGCGTAAAGCAAATAAAAAATAATATTATTATTGATTTTATTTTCATTACTGCTTATAAGCTTAATGAAGATGAGCCTGTTTATTTATCGATCAATTTTTGGGCATGTCTGCTTATTGAATAGCTATCGGGATATTCTTCGATGCCTTTATTGAAGTATTTCTTTGCTGATTCGAAGTTTTCATCATTTATATATAATTGTATCAACATTGTATAGGCTTCTTCTTTTCCCCATGAAGGCAGGTAGGGGTTACTGATTTTCTGTTCAGGGAGCGAAATTGCTTTTAACAGGTGTTTTTCTGCTTCCATTCCTCCGCCATATTTTTTAGGGGTATAAAAATCGTTGCTGGCATAAACGTAATGAGCTCTTAAATTGTCAGGGTCTAATTCCAATGCATTTTTAATATTTCGCTCTATATCTGCTGACACCTTGCCGGCCTGAAAACCGGAATGAAATTGCTGTGAAAAACTTTGAAGTAAAGCCAGTAAAGCAAAGTCTTCGGAGTTTTTGCGTTCAATATTTTGTAAAATATTGATGCCCTCCGTAATAGCTTGTTCCGACTTATTTTCTTCATTATACCGGATGTAGTAAATTGATTTGTAGTAATACAAATAACCCTTCCAATAGAGAAACAGATTATTCGGGCTTTTTGAGTAAGCTTCTTTTAATTGATTATGTATCGCTAAAATGGGCTTTAAATCCCCGCCCGTTATACTGCCAACAAAAGCGTTGTAAATTTTGCTTTGAATATTTTTAAGATCATCTTCCGAATTGATTTGTAAAGTTTCGAGCTGGTCATAATATTCAACACCGGTTTTGTGGTTTTGCGAACAACAAATACCGGAAACCAAAAAACCAAGAATAAGTAATGTTTTAATTTTCATAGTAGTATGTATTTATAGATTAATAATATTGATAATGTCCATAGCGTAAAATGTATATACCATTTCTTGCTGAATAAATATTCTCTGTATGCCCTCTGATAAGCAGCTTTGTAGTTAATATTATAATTGCGCTCTTTTATTATGCGCTTAATTTTGTTGTCAAGTTGTATTATCACAAAATCAGAATATTTTGGATTTGTTTCAATTAAAAATTGTATAAAGAATGCTAAGATAATTGTATTATTATTAATGACAGCAGAATAAGGATATAATAAAGTATAAACGATAAAAGCTGTTAAAAGAATTAAAAAAACTATGAAGCCCGAGAGCTGGTAAAGTATTTTTTTATAATCAGAATTGGCATTATATGCATGAATATAGGTATGAGGTATAGGTTTTAAAGCGATTCCGACTTTTTTTATTCTTAATTTTAATAATAGTGCAGACAACAGATGTCCCAATTCATGGAATATATGAAAAACGATTAATAAAATGATAATATTAAAAGCCGTTGCAAACATTACCTGGCAAATTTTAATCTTTTAAATAAAAAGTAAAATATTATTATTGGAACAATTCCCCAGATGCATAGTTGAAAAAATAAAACAGGTTCATTCAGTCTCAACAGGGACAAAACAGGGTTCATGGGCAGAAAATCAGCAATATTTGATATTGATTCGTTCAATATGCTTACGGGATATAAAGCATTACTTGTAAATAAAATGAAAAAGAATACCAGGTTGGTTAATCCTTTTTCAGCCTCACCTATTTTTATGTCTGAAAAAGCCAAACATAGTCCCAGAAAGGAAAAAATCCACAATCCTGCTATTATTCCAACAGATACGCCAATCATATCATCCAAACCCAAACCGGTTGAAAATAAGATTAATGAAGCCAGGTTTAAAGAAATAACCAATAATAAAGTGATAATAAATCTGCTAAAAACTATGCCTATAAAGTAATGAATAATGTTAAACGGCATTCGTTTTAATATTCTCAGGGTTCCGTTCAGATAATGGCGTTTAATAACAGGTCCGACAGAAAAAAGTGAATCGCTGGCAATTGTCATGGCAATAATACCTGTCAGTAAAAAGACTGTATATTCTTTATCATCTGCAGAGCCGATACCTCCAAAAATAGTTCTGAAAATGACAAATAAAGCCAACGGGAACACGAACAACCAAAGAACAACCTGTTTGATTCTTGCAAAAGTCAAAAGTTGTATTATTATTGTTTTATATATTGTGTTTATCATAACTTATTATATGTTAGATACAGATACAAATCTTTAAGCTCTGTTTCCAAAACGGAAAAGTTGCTTGTATAACTTTTAATTTTATCCAAAACGTTGTTATCGGTACAAAAAACAGCAATTTCATTACCATCAACATAGTATGAATCAAAGCGATTAAGGTTATTTGCAATTGTTCCATTTTTCGAAACGACTATTTTTTTGTCTGCGGGTAACATTTCTTTATATTCTTTAGGGGAAAATGCGCTATTGATCATTTTCCCTTCTTTTAAAAAGATAATTTTGTCTGAGATATTAGCAGCCATATCCCAATTTTGCGATGTCATAATAATTGTTTCAGCACTATTTTTCATAACAGCGATGATCTTATGAATTATTGTCGGATCAATACCGGAAAAGGGTTCATCCATTATTAATAGTTTTGGATTATGAAAGATGGCTAAAAAAATAGCTAATTTCATTTTTTCACCCTGGGAGAGTTTTAAGATTTGAGTGTTGAAAATTTTCTTTACATCGAATACTGCCAGGCAGGGTTCAATTTCCTCAAAACTCTTATTATAAACAGATATGAAATAATCTATATATTCCCGTACTTTTAAATAAGGAAAGATAACCTGGTTATCATAGACAACGCCAATTGATTGAAATACTTTCTTCCGGTCAGGGATGTATTTTATTTCACCGTTACTGGGAGAAAAATCATTCAGAATCATGCTTGCCAAAGTAGATTTTCCGGATCCGTTTGGTCCGAGTATGGATAATAGCTCTCCCCGGCAAACATCAAATGATATATCATCCAGTATGACTTTCCGGTGAATTGTTAATCCAATATTTTTGACTGATATCAACTTCATTCTTGCTCTTTTTTGCCGAAAATTATAATAGTATGTATTGTTTCAAAAAGCCCGTCAATGCCCAAATATTCATTTACTTCATCGTCAATACAGCTGCCGATCAGACAAGAGCCCAAACCCAAGTATTCACACATGTAGCTGATCAGCAAGCCAACATAACCAACTTCCTGCAAAATAAATCTATAGCCCCGTTCGCCATATTTTATGCTGTTTCTTTCTATCAGCCCTGTGATAAATATTACACCGGATGAATTCTTTATATTAACATATGGCTCGGCATTGATGATTTTTCTTAACTCTTCAACATGATTTCCTTCTTTTATTAATTCCAAACAATTATCCCTGTCCTGATAATGATAAAGCCCTTCCCGTATCTGGCTGTTAAACAGGCTTGTATATATTTCTAAAGGGTACAAGGCTCCCGCGGAGGGTACGTTTCTCAGACCCAGAATATAGTCGGTATCAGGAATTTTTGATTGATTGGTAATTCCATAAGAATAATAAAATATGTGGAAAAGTTCGTTAAGGGATATTTTATACGTTGGGTCATACTCCCTTAGGCTTCTGCGGTTATTTATAACTTTTAAAAACCCATCTTCGTTCGGGTCGCGCAAAAACCTGGATAATGAAATTTTTTTATTTCCACTATAAAACTTATATGGCTGAATGGATCGTTCGGTTATATACGGACTTCTGAATAGTCCTAGTACCTCGCCTTGTTCCCTTAATGTAAATTGATCAAACTTTGTGTTTTCATGGTATAAAATTGACAGCAAATCCTGTACTTTTTTTCCATTATAAATGGAATTATCTTTCTCCTTATATTTCTTTCTTAAATATTCAATATTCATTGGTTTTCTTTTTAATATTTTATCTGCAACAATAAATGGTTTGAAAAATTTTCAACCATTGTAGAACTGTTTATTCATTATGGAAATGGATGCGGATATTTATTCAGCTTTGAGTATTTGGTTTTTCCCAAACCAAGTAATTCGGGAATTTCATACAATCTTTTCCCTCCGTTAAAATAAAATGGGTATCCGCCAGCCATTTGGATCAATTGCGGTATAATTATTTTTATGCTGTAACAACCCAGTTGCCGGATATCCGGTGTGCTTATATCTTTGAGCAAAGCATTATATCCTTTTGCCTTGACAGATTCAAGTATATGTTTGATCTCTTCTTTATCATTGTTGGCACCAGGCTCATAAAAATCAATAATATGATTTTCCTCCGTTTTTATCCATTTATCAAAGACATACCAATATTGTTTTTGTTTGTTATAAAAAGCGGAATGTTCGCTAAAGGTCATTAATTCATTAAAATCTTCGGGAGGATTCCAATCTTTATATTCTCCCAATATCCATCTCATATAAGGAACGCCCTGACCTATTTCCTGGATGACTTTTCTTGCGGCTTCCCCGATTGTTCCTCTTGCAGCCGAACCGACAACGATGAACTGTCCAAACTCTTCCTCAGCCACTAAAATACCAAAAACCGATGGTATGCCTAAATCATAAGTGATATCAAACAAATGCCATTGGTAATGTTTCGGGAAAATGGTATCCAGATAATTTTTTATCTCGCTTGTAATGACTATTTTATTAACAGCTATTTTATTCATCCATGTAATAACAAAACTATCTCTTTCAATACATTCATAAAGCGCATTAATAATGGCTTTATGATAATTCGAATGAGATGCCAGGCCTGTTGAATTGGAAGAGGTCACATAAAACCCATCCTCTTTAAAAGGCATATATATGAACTGTCCGGGTATCCAGGTGCTTTCCCCGTTTGTGAGATCCGTACATTCGAACCACGTAAGCTCTCTGTTTTCGGTAAATTTGACTAATGGCCATTTTTTTTTCCTGAAATATTCATATTGCTCATCGTGAAACAGGGCATATTCATTTATCGGAATAGTGTTTTTCTTCAAATCCTTAAAGCTGGACTTAATGCCTTCTTCGGCATTATAAAAAGCGGGCGCATAGCGTTCCAAGGTTTCTCCTATAGTGCCGGAAATAGCTGAAAAAGAATCTATACCGCAGGAACCACTTCTTCCTTCGGAGGGCATTCCGCCAAGCAAACGGGTATCACATTGCCATACACCATAATTAACTAACCTGGGATCATTACTCATCCTTGGTAATCTTATCGTGTGTTTTAATATCCCTACTTCATTGGAGATGACTTTTAGCCCTTTTATAAAAAAACTTACCTTGTCATTATACATATATGCTGAATTTTAGTCTTTTAAGTATATGATTTATTTGAGAGTAACTGATTCCAGCCATGCAGAAGGGTTGTATTCCAGCTCCGGTTTGCAAACATAACAAAACGGCACTTTTAGCAAAGCATGCCTGTCCATTTCATAATTAATAGCGTTTATGGTTATAAAATGTTTCCAGACAACCGGTACGGACCAGAACTCGAAAAATTTTGATATTTCCAGTAAACTAATGTTTGCAACAATATCATAGAAAACATCTAAATATATAAAATCATCGTGCTTTGAGCTTTTTTTATGAGCCTTTAAATAACTTTCATAACCATTCAAATAATTAACATAATCATTGTTGCTTTTTATTCTTTTGATAAGACAGTTATAGCAGCCCGTTTCCTTACCATAGAAAATCGGCCCCACTTTTAATAAATACTCCTCGAAACCTCCGACAAACAGCCATGGCTTGTTATTTTCCAATGCTTTTCTGTTTATTAGTTCGGTATAGTAAGGATTCCATTCTACCGAATCAACAACAAAAAAATCATATTTTTTGAACAACCTTTTTAATGACTCATCATCAAAACCTTCTAACTTCGAATAACTTATATGTTCTGTTTTTCTTTTCTTTTATTTTCCCTTTGAGTTCGGAGAGGTCTTTGGATGGAAGCAGATCATAGTCATTCAGGTTAGACAGTACATCTAATACCTTTGCTTCATCGAATCTCTTTTTTAATTTATTATAAATCTTAAAGACTGTTACGGTTTTATTTTTTGACTCTTCAAGAAGAGCTTCAAATATTTTTTGTTTTTCATCATTATCAAATTCAATGGAAAAGGTCACGGACTTTGTCCTCATTTGATAGCAATGATTTTCCGTATCATAAAATATATCTAAGTTTTCAAACATTATTGGAAGTTTTTATGTGAGTGTTAAATTTGCTTTCGATAAAAACATAGCAGCTCAGATTCAGTTAAATTGCCTGGAGTAAGAGCTGCTATGTTATTTGGTTAATGAGTTTTAGTTATGCTAAAATCATTTCTCCACCACCGCCATTTGAATTGCAACAGCAGCAACTGCAGCAACAGCAACAACAAGCTGCCGCACCAACAACTTGTGAGAACGGCGCTCTCTTTGTTAATCTTTTAATATTCATAACTGTTCAAATTTTAAGTTTCCGGGCTGCATTTATGGTGGCGTCACCCTTATCACCTGCCAGATATTTGGCACATTATCTATTTCGACTTTGCAATTTTATGATGAATTGTTCGAATAAAAAAGCGATGGTAATGTTATTTAATATATGGTCGTTGTATGGAAACAGCCGGTATGGTTATTCAAATAAGTGGTATTGTCGTGATGCCTGGTTCGTTAAAATATTGTGAAGTCATGTACCAGGCTGAAAGTGCAACGGGAAGATGCCGTGCTTGGTAAATACAACTATGGCCGGAAGATTAACAGGACTTGCAGGATTTGAAAAAAAAATAATTATGGAAACATTATTTTTTTGATAGCTATACACTTTTTTGTGCAAAACAGCCTTCAGCTCAGCGAGTTGTTTGACCTTTTCGGAAATATTGCTTTGCATTTATGTTTTGATAAAATATTTAACTTTATTTAATTTGTATTATCTGTTTTTTTTATATATTTTTGTATATTAATAACTGATAGCAAGTCATGCAGGCTATGTTATTTAATAAATTTCTTTATTAATCATTATTTTACTAATTCTAAATCTAATTATTATGAAGCAAAAAAATCAAAAGGTGCATAAAATTTGCAACCATGTACCAAAAAAAGCGTTTTTCTAACTGTTTGTCTATGTTGCTTACTGCTAACGCCAGTATTTGGTCAAATTAGAATGAATGAAAGTGGTAATGTTGGTATTGGTGGTGTATCTCCTACTAATTTTGCAAATTTATATATTTATAAGCAGTCAATTACTACTTCATCTAACAGTTATTCAGGTGTTTATAGTCAGTTATATAATATTTCAGAAAATCCACATAATTTTAGAGGTGTTCATGGATTTGTATATAATTCGTCACCTGTGGATTTTAATAAAGCCACCGGTGTATTTGGTCGTG
>PWZB01000019.1 GCA_003567625.1 Bacteroidales bacterium
GCCGGCTTTTTTTGCTATGCGAAGCGCAACTTTCCACAGTAAGGCAATTAACAGGATTTGCCAGACGGAATGCAGCAGAGTCCATCCTAATGCATTTACCAGCGGGTGATAAAGATGTTCGGTTATACTCATGATCCTTGGTTTTCAATATTATTCAAATAATCGCGTATTTCTTTTAATTCCTTACCGGAAAGGTTTTTCCGTGAGAGCGCTCCTATAACCATACGGCTGGCGGAGCCACTGAAAAGCCCGTCAATCAGCTTGTTCAAAAACTGATCCTGGATATCTTCCCGCTTAAGCAAAGGAGTGTAAATGTGAGTCCTTTGTGAGGTGTCGCGTTTCAACATGCCTTTCTCAGCCATTATCTGCATGGTTTTAAGGGTGGTAGTGTAGCCTACATCTTTTATAGGCTCAAGTATTTCGTGAACTTCGCGTACCGTGGCAGAACCCTTTTCCCACAGTACCTGCAATATTTCAAGTTCACTCTCTGTCGGTCGCTGTTTTTTATTGTTTTCCATAATACGATAATTTTCGTAGCAAATATAATACGAAAAAAATCGTATGTCTAGTTTTTTTTGATTTTTTTTTGGAAAAATGATTTTAATCTTCTGAAATCCTTGCTATTTGAGGGAAAGACAAAACGGTTAACAGTTTTTTGTTTTGTTAATACATTGTTTATATTTGAATATTTAAATTATCATTAACCAAAACCAAAAAGCAATGAAAATCCATCAATACCACGTTTATATTTTGACTAATTTAAGAAAAGCAGCTGGCATCAGGCAGATTACAAGATTTCACTTAAAACAGTATAGTCTATCATTTTCCCCTCTTTGTCATAAGTTTCGCTTCTTACCATACCTACATCGGTTGAATGATATTCAATATATTTATAAGTCATAATACTGTCCATTCCCATAGCTTTGGTTTCAACAATAAAATCATAACCAAGCTTATAGGTATCAAAATTACCTGCCGGAACACTTATTCTTTCTTTTGCCAGAACTTTCCGGTCTTTTAATGAAAAAGTCATTTCAGTAACAATCATTCCGCCTGCAACAACTTTAAAGTTAGCGCTTGCATCGGGCAATTGCCGGCCAACGGATAAGTTTGCCGGAACCACAATATTGCTGGATTCCATGCGTACTTCCATATCATCGAATCCTTCCATCATAGACGGATCCAAAATTGATTGAAAGTCAATGACTATTTCATCCCCGATACAATTTACTCCGAATTCCCCCCCGTAAAGAAGCCGGTCTCTTGCATCGTGGTGCTTTGAGCTTATTATTGCTTCAATAAAATCGGGATGTGTAACAACTTTTTTTATTTTTATTTCCTGGCTACCCTCTAAATTATCATTAGCATCATAACTTTTATAAACCGCACCTTTGTTTTCGACAAGGGGCATGTAAAAATTGCATTCTTGTGAATAGACTGTCACTCCGATAATGATAAATACGAAAGCCATTGATAATTTTGTAATGAGTTTCATAACAGTAAAGTTTAATAGGTGAATAATTCTTTAAATCTGCGATAAGCCGTGCAAAGCTAAACAAAAAAATAATAAGTTTTTCATTATAGTAGTATTAAAATGAAGAATATTCAAAAAAGTTATTCAACTTAGCACCCGGAAACAAGCCGGCGGGTTTTTCGGCAAGTTTTGTTCTTGAAGCGTCTAATATTTAGCTACGACCGGCATGCGTCGTCCGGTGCCGAATGCTTTAGGAGAGACCCTGAGCACGGGCGGTGACTGAAATCTTTTATACTCGTTTTTATTTACCATTGATACGGTCTTTTTTACAATGCCAGGCTTAAACCCTTTTTTGATAATATCGGCCGGACTCATTTGGCGTTCAATGTAATTAAAGAGTATCTTATCCAGTAATTCATACCCAGGAAGAGAGTCGGTATCTTTTTGTCCCGGTCTGAGCTCGGCTGAAGGTGGCTTATTTATTGTATTTGCGGGAATGACCATCTCTGACCGGTTTATATAGTCAACTAGTTCATAAACCTCGGTTTTATATACATCACCCAGTACCGATAATCCTCCGCACATATCGCCATAAAGCGTTGTATATCCGACTGCCGATTCACTTTTGTTTGATGTATTAAACAGCACATAACCGTATTTATTGGAATAAGCCATCAGCAGCATTGCACGTGCTCTTGCCTGTATGTTTTCTTCAGTTGCATCAAAAGTGTTTTTTATGAAAAAGGGTTTCAGTGTTTTAATAAAGACATCATATATTTTTTTTATCGGCAGGATATCATATGATATTCCCATGTTTTTTGCCAGTTCAACCGCATCTTCAACGGAATGGTCGCTGCTGAACCGGCTGGGCATCAAAAGAGCTTTAATGTTATCGTTTCCAAGGGCTTTGGCTGCCAATACCAAAACAACAGCCGAGTCCAATCCGCCTGATAAGCCCAGTATGGCTTTTGTGAAACCGGTTTTATGGAAGTAATCTCTTATGCCCAATATAAGTGCATCATGTATCAGTTTGATCTTTTCATCCATACCGTAAGTTGCCGGAATATCTTTGCCATTCGTGTTTTTTATTGAGTCAATACTCACAAGGTGATAATCTTCCATAAAATATTTCATCTCGTGAATTATTTTGCCTTTGGCATCAACTATCATAGAGCCGCCGTCGAATATGAGATCGGTGTGTGCTCCTGTGTGATTGACATAAATTACGGGCAAATTATATTTCATTGCGTTCTTTGCCAGTATTGATTTTCGTTCGAGATGCTGGTTGTATGAAAATGGTGATGCAGCAATATTGATAAGAATGCCGGGGTTTTGTTTTGCCAGTTCTTCCATTGGCGATGCCACGTAAAGTGTTTTTTCGTCGAGGCTCCATAAGTCTTCGCAAATAGTGACGGCGATGTTATGACGGTTATAATTTATGGTACTGAAGCTGTTTGCAGGTTCAAAATACCTGTACTCGTCAAAAACATCGTAATTGGGCAACAATCCTTTATTAAAAATCTTTTTTATCTTACCTTCTGCCAGGAAAAAAGCACTATTGTGCAATTTTTTGCCTTTTTGATTTTCATTATATGCCGGTGAACCGACTATTGCAGCAATATTTTTGCATGAGGCTGTTATTTTATCAATGCTTTTATAGCATTTTTCAATAAAATCATCATATTCAAGCAGGTCGTAAGGCGGGTAACCCGTGACAGACAGCTCCGGAAAAACAATCAGGTCTGCTCCGTCCTTTTCGGCTCGTTTGATATTGTCAATAATTTTCGAACAGTTATGTTCAAAATTTCCTATATGACAATTGATTTGTGAAATGGCAATTTTCATGTGTGCCTTGTTAAAAAACCATTCCTATTGTAAGTTCTACAAAATTGGCTCTGGTGCTTATTTTTCTGTTATCATCGGTAGAGCCCATATCCAGTGGATTAATAAATCCATTATTGTAATAAAGCCCAATGACTATTGCAGTATTCCCAAGCAATGAATATTCAAATCCGGCACCCATTATAAGCGAAGCTTTAAAAAGGTTTGTAAAATCACTTATGTCCAGATTTTTTTTTAAGCTTGTATTGTTATGATATTCATCATCAGCTCTGGCTCTTATGTTAAACCCGAACGAAGCCCCAAACTGACCGTAATAGGTAAAATATCCAATTTTGCGTGTTCGTAATTTTAATGTTAGCGGCACATCGATATACTGCAAATCATATTTACGAATTTTCAGATCAGTGGTATCAGCCTCGCCTGTTCCGTCAATTACTACTTCATAAGTTCCTTCTGAAAAATAAATTTCGCCACCCTGATGCGTAATAAAAAACCCGCTTGATATAGCATAGTTTTTAGCAAAATGTTTGTCGCCAAACAAACCATATGAAAAACCAATATCAACGTTTTTATATTCCATATGCCTTATTTCCGGGTTAAACCATGAAATATTTGGCGATACTTTAAGACCGAATCGCCACGGAGTATAATCTTGCGCATAAATGCCAGCTAAAAATAGAGTAAACAGAATTGATAATACTATACGTTTCATATTAATATTTTTTTGATTAACACATCTTGACTAAAATATTATACAATAATAAGCAGAAAAATTTAATTAAAAAAGATCATAAATCATTAATATTTGCCAAAAACCAGTGTTGCATTATGTCCGCCAAAGGCGAATGAGTTAGATAAGGCATAATTGATATTCACATCTTTGGCGGAGTCTTTAACATAGTCAAGGTCAAGTTCGGGGTCGGGGTTGTCAAGGTTAATGGTAGGATGCACTTTTTGCTCGAGAATTGATCTTATAGTAATAGCACCTTCTATTGTTCCTGCAGCGCCAATAGTATGGCCGATCATAGATTTTGATGAAACAACAGGGATCTTATATGCTTTGTCGTCAAGCAGTTTTTTTACAGCCATTGTTTCATAGAGATCGTTCAGAGTGGTGCTTGTTCCATGGGCATTGATATGGTCAACGTCGGCAGGTTTGATATTTGCATTTGCAAGTGCTTTTTTCATTGTTTGATACATACCTTCGCCTTTGGCTTTCGGTGAAACAATGTTATATGCTTCGCTGGTTAATGCAAAACCGTTAAAGTTTGCCAATATTGATGCACCTCTTTTCAGGGCATTTTCTTCAGCTTCGAGTATTATCACACCTGCACCTTCTCCAATAACAAACCCGTCGCGGTCTTTTGAAAATGGTCTGCTGGCTTTTCCGGGGTCTTCATTATAAGTTGACAAAGCGAGTATTTCATTAAATCCTTTTATTTCTTCAGGGTTTATGATAGAATCGGCGCCTCCCACAATTATCATATCAGCCTGGCTTGTTGCTATCAGATCTCTTGCCTGCCCCATAGCATAGGCAGAAGATGCGCATGCGGTGGCTATCGTAAAATTAGGCCCTTCAAAGCCATATTCAAGCGATACCCATGCACTCATAGCATTGTTCATGCTCTTAAGGATAGTATTTTTGAAGTTAGTACCCTTTTCAACAGATGAATTCCCGGTATTTACAACACCGTAAATTACACCACAACGGTCTTTGCTATAGTAATCAGGATCAATGTAATACATTTTCATGGCTTCCATGGCACACACAACGCCCATACGAGTTACACGTGTCATTTGTTTTGCAAGCCTTTTCTTTATAAAAGACTGCGAATATTCCTCAAACCCGGGTGTAACCTCCGCGGCTATTTGAGTGTCAAGCCCTGACGGGTCAAAAAGTGATATTCGTTCCACTCCCGGCTTACCATCCAGCAAATTATCCCAGGTTGTGCCTATATCAAGCCCAAGCGCTGTAATTGTATTGATGCCGGTAACTACTACATTTCGGATCATATAACGTTCATTTTTCAACATTCAAAAATAGTGGATCAAATTGAGAATTGGTGTATTCTGATATAATAAAAGTCATCTGTTCTGAACTTATTTTTAGATCTTTCATATAATACGCGGTGATTTCCGAAAGCAAATTTTTTACAAAACTTATAAATTTTCCGGCTTTTCGGGCCTGTAAATTTTCTTCCGCATTGTTTTTGATAAATAACGAATCATTATCGCTTTGCAGGTCGCTGTCAAGATGTCTTTCAATGTATTTAAGCAGTGGTTCCGGCGAGTTCAGCATTGTCGAGAAGCTTTTATAATTTGTAATTGCGTAGTGCAAAATATTTGCACCTACCTTGTCCATTATTTCAAAAATGGAGACGGTAAAAAATTCTTTTTTAATTAAATTATCTGCTGCGGCAAAGCTGATATCATTTTCACTGCAATAATTGAATAAACCGGACTCCAATTCCAGGAAAAAGCGGTTTATAAAAAAAGCACTTTTCTCGGAGTCCTGTACAAAAACTTTCTTGTTAATTGACATGCAGAAGTCCTTCAGTTTTTCAATAGTGTTTGAACATGTAGCAGGCGCAGCTATAAGTTCAACCATATCATTAGCTTCAGCCGGATAAAAGAAGTGTAAGCCGGCAAACCTGTTTCTGACATTTTGGGATAAAGTAAATTTCACCGGCAAGATAGAGGAGGAATTTGAAACCAATATTGCTGATGGGTTTAAAAAGCTTTCAATATTATGGAAAAGTTCGTTTTTCAAATCAAGATGTTCGGTTATTGTTTCAATGACAATATCACAATCAATTAAATAATTCAAGTCATCAGTAATGATAACATTTTTCTTTTTATTTGAATACTCCAAATCATTTATCAATTCATTTTTTTTACTTCTCTCAAGTTTGCGTTCAAACTTTTTGTTTTCATTAATATGATTTGACCTGTTAATCCAAACTATTTTATTGTCAAAGCCATTCAGCATATTAAACAGACTTTTCCCCATTTTTCCACCGCCAATAACACCTGTATTGTATTTGTAATTTGTCATTTATCCTTTCCTTCGATGCGTTTCAGCTCATCATAATACACTTTCCTGTATTTCCTATCTTTTTTGATGTGGCGGGTTATTGCTTCGAGCATCAGCAGGATTGATGCGGCTTCACCGGCGATAAGCTTTTTTGATTTTACAAGAGAGATCATATCCAAGAAGAACGATCTTTTATCTTTGTTTTTGGTCAACATATAGCTGAAAAACAAAATTGCCGTTGCCCTGATCTTCTGAATAGTTGTAACGGCACGTTTGCTTTTTTCATTGGCAAAGTAACCCTTTTCCAGCATCTTGATCGTTCTTTTCCGTATTTGCGAAAAAGAATAGAGGTGTTCGACTGTTTCATTGAAACTGTCAAAAAACTTTTTATTCTCGAAATTCTTATATTTTATCACCGGGTATGCTCCTACAAAGAATTGTTTATTTATATCTTTTAACAGACGGTTTTCTTTTTCGAGCCTGTCGTATAGGTCCATTCCCCTTGATGTTCCGAGCATGCAAAGGGAAAATACCGGCAGGGATGATTTTTCAATAAATTGCCTGAAGAGATCAAGGTCTTCGGGTGTGTCATGGTCAAATCCTATAATGAATGATGCGTACACATGTATTCCTGCTTTATGTATTTTTTCGATAATGTTGTTATAATTTCCAGGATTGTTTTGATATTTGTGTGTTTCGGCAAGGCTGTCGGATTTCAGTGATTCAAAGCCTATTATGATATACTTGCAACCTGCGTCAGCCATCGCCCTGAGCAGTTCGGGGTCATCAGCAACATCAACGCTGCTCTGGCATGTCCATGTGATATTAAGAGGCTTTAAGGCTTTAGAGATCTGAAGGGCATATTCTTTATTTATTGTAAAATTTTCATCAACAAACAGGATATTTTTTTTGGGAAGCTGCTTTATTTCGTTGACTACATCGTCAATATTCCGTCTGCGCACTTTTCTGCCGAACAGCTTTGTTGTCAGGCAAAATTCACACTGGAAAGGACAGCCCCTGGATGCCTGGACATTGATGGAAAACATCTGTTTTGTTTTTACAAGATCCCATCTTGGTACTACTGATGTTGAAAAGTCAATGGGTTGTTTCGAATAATAGGCCGGTTTTAAATTGTCATTTTCAAAATCCTTCAGCAGCTCTTTCCATGACAACTCTGCTTCACCGACTACGATAGAATCAGCATATTTTTTTCCTTCCTCAATACTGAAGCTCGGATAAGGCCCTCCCAAAACGACTTTAGCACCCATTTTGCGGTATTTGCGGGCAAGTTGATAGCCGCGCCCGGAGTTTGAAGTGATCATTGAAATGCCTACCAGGTCAGGCTTAAATCTTTTTGGCGCAGGAGAAATATCTTCATCAACGATTTTTATTTTATAGTTATCAGGCACTAGTGCTGCCAGCAGAGGCAGTGCAAGCGGAACACCACCTGTTCGTTTTCCCATCAGCCTTGCTATTTCAATCTGCGTGGAAAAGTGTCTTAAATATTGTTTAGGCTTGATTATGAGTAGCTTGTAATGTTTTTTTTGCATCATTCCAATATATTATACATTAATAATATTTGCATGCAAATCCTGCCTGCATAAACTTGCTAACTTCAGTTACAAAACTCAAAATTATATCATTTGGGCTTAACTTTTCTTCTTTTCTGATCTTGTCAAGGCACAGGAAAGCCATTGGCGGGCCTATATAACCCATTGTTGACATGCTGGTATAAAGAGTGTTTGCAGGTATCCCAACCTTTTCACATTCTTCCATAACAATCTCTGATATATGTTTTGAAGGGAAGTTGACCTGGAAATGGCTGATCTTTTGCAAGTCAACGGGGTATTTTTCAAGCATGCGCTTAATCCCTTTGACAAATACGGAGCCATCCTCTTCATGAAACAATTCACGGATGTTTTCATTGAACATTTGGCCCAGGTGGTGATAGCCCTTATTGAATTCTTCCATTGGGTTTATATAGTATGCCGGTCGTTTGTTGCCCATAGCCGATGGTTTATTGCCTCCTATAGATTCAATGTAGCAATTCTCAATGTACAATCCTGATCTTTCAATATCTTTATCAGCCTCAAGCACCAGCGCTGCAGCACCATCGCTAAGAAAATAACGCAAGAAGAGCTCTTCCTTTTTTACAAGTTTCTGGTTGTAATATTCGGCTCTCAACTCCGAAGATGCAATTGAGCTGGAAATGACCAGTGCCTTTTTATAGCGGCCGCTTCTGATAAATTCAAAGGCTGTCAATAAAGCTTTATATGCTGAAGTGCAATTGGCATGAATTGACATCTCTCCGCATTTTTCAATACCCAGTTCTTCCTGTATCCTCACACTTGCTGTTGGCATCTGATCCTGGTGTGCACTGCCGTATGCAATAAAATCAATGTCGGAAGCCTCTAATCCTGCATCGTCAATAGCCTTTTTTGCAGCTTTGACCGACATGGTGATATTGTCTTCTGTAAACTCCCGAGACTCCGGGTCAATGGCATAATGATAATACTCCGAATCAATAAGCTCATCCATGATAACTTTAATTCGCGAGAGCCACTTTTTAATTTTAATCGGTGCTTCCGTCAGTTCACCCAGATAGTAATCAACATCCTCAAACGGAATCGGATCACCCGGCAAAAAATGCCCCGAGCCGGTTATTTTAACTGATGAAATCATTTGTTATTATATGTATTATTTAAAAGTAAGCATGAAAGTTGAAATTAGTAGTTCCCGGTACTCAGTTGGCAGTCGGCAGTCACCGATTACTTCTCACAACTCACTTCTCACAACTCACTTCTCACAACTCACTTCTCACAACTCACTTCTCACAACTCACTTCTCACAACTCACTTCTCACAACTCACTTCTCACAACTCACTTCTCACAACTCAC
>PWZB01000030.1 GCA_003567625.1 Bacteroidales bacterium
GAATCATCGTCGCCTCCGTGTGGGAAAAACCCGTCGCCTATGTCGTTCCATTCAATACCATAAACGAGCCATTGGCCGGCGTCAATATTGAAAGGATCATCCAGTTCAATCTCGTGCCATGTGTCGGTTTGGTCGGAGAACATTTGGCTGGTTACCTCCGTCAGGTTGTTAATATCCGGTCCTTCCCATATCTTAATTATCGGTTCACCGTCCAGGGTAGGATCTTGTTGATACACTGTAACTTCAGATACCAGCCATCCGTCATAAGGTGTGAGGTCGGCAGGTTCGAAGTGTATAGCGCCTGTCCACCATCCTTCGCCGGTCAGTCCGACTGCATTAGCGTTAATTCCGTCGTCCCATCTGAGCCATTCACCGTCCCTGTTATCTTTATAGAACACAGGAGAGGGGCCTCCGTGTGATTCTGTTTTTTCCAGTTCAAAAGAAGCGCTTTCAGATGAGGCGGTTTTAGCATCTGCTTTTTGGGTCGGTATGGCGGAAGTTTCGCCGGAGCTTTTCTTTCTTGCCGGGTTTATAGTGATCATAGCATTTTCGACGGGGTCATCGAACTGGTCGGAAACTATGAATGTTACAAGGGGTTCGCCAGTAACATGGATGTAATCTTCTTTGGTTTCGTTATATTGACCGTCAACGGTCAGGCTCACGGTCTTGTATCCCATTGTGTTGTAGATTACTTCGTGTGGTCCTTGTCCTGTTGCTGTTGGTGGTACGGCGCCTTCGCCAAACTCCCATTCCCAGGTTGAAAATTCGCCACCACCGGAGGCATCGGTAAAGGTTACGGTTTCGCCGGGGGCTGCTGTTGTTGGTTCGCCGTAAAAATCGGCATAGGGTTGCGGATCGGTATAATAGACCGTTATTTTCCATGTGTTGTTGTCAACTTTGTTGTAGGTTGTATTGCATCCGCTACCGCCCCAGGTTCTTCCGGCATGCAGTTCGAACTCGATATCACCGCCGCCTGTAACGCCATTGGCTATGTCGAGCCCGGTACGGCTGTATGAATATGTTCCTCCGGAACTTCCTGTACCTGTTGCGACTGTCGGTTCGTCTGTGCCGCCGGGCGATACGCATCTTAGCTGTGATACCTGGTCTGCCATCCAGCCTCCGCCTTGAGCAGTCATATCATACTCAACATCAACACCGGTTATTGTGGCACCAGGTGGTATGGAAACAGTAAGAGTGCCGGGACAACCTGAAGAGCCGGGGAGGCCGGTAAAGTCCCTGTCGGTAGGGATATCTCCGTCAGTATAAGTTGCATCAGATGCTTCGGTAAAGTTGGCGGCAACGTTTTTATCCCCGTCCATCAACAGGTTTGTGGGATTATCCGTGCCTGTATGATCACCTGTCCATTCATGGAATGCCCAGTAAGAAGCGGGAAAAGCTTCAAGGCTGACAGTTGAGTTTTCAGGCAAAGATATTGGTTCTGTATATGTGGTGCCGTCAACTTCTACATGACCTTCACCATTAACATTAATGGTTAAGGTAACAATATCAAGTACCGTGATATAGTCTTCTTTAACACGTTCATATTGACCATCAACGAGCAGGCTGACGGTTTTTTTACCCGGAGTGTTATAAATAACTTCATGAGGCCCTTGTCCTGTTGCTGTTGGTGGTTGGGCGCCTTCGCCAAAGTCCCACTCCCAGGTTGAAAACTCGCCACCACCCGAGGCATCGGTAAAGGTTACGGTTTCACCGATTATAACAGTGGTTGGTTCGGCAGTAAAGTTGGCGTATGGACCATCAGCAATAACAAGGATATCGTCATTGATATAGGTTGTTTTATTAAAGCCGGTAATGGCGAGAGTCAGTGTTTCGCCTACTTCGAGCTCTTTTTCAATAGGTACTTCAGCATATCCACCCTGAGCTATGGCGGTTCCGATTATTTCTACCTCATCTTCGTTATCAATTCTTGTGAGTGCAACTGTAGCGCCATCATCAACGGATGTAACCGTAAAATGGTCCCATCCGAACATAATTTGCTCCGGGTAATCTGCTGTAAAAGGTGTGGGCACGTCGGTTCTGACCATCAGCGACGGGTCGCCGAAGAGTATCCATGTTTCGTGGGTGTTGATACCCGTAGCACCGTATTGAGGTATCATAAACATACTGCCGTTTGTAGATACTCCGCCGTATGTTCTTTTGATCGTGCTGCCATGAGCGATACTTTCTTCGGTTTTGATGCTTACCATTTCGTCCTGTCCGCACATAGGAGGTTGCCATGGCTGGTTGATGGTAGCTGCCATCATGCCAATAGCACCTGTGGGTTCACCATCGTGGGTGGCACGCAGCCAGGCTTCAGCAAAACAGAATTGACCTACAAAATCACCGTTTACACAGGCTACCGATTGAATATAGGGTAGTCTGCCCACGTTTGTAAGCGCGTTCACATGATTGATATCATAATTGGCAACACTCCAACCGGTGACATGTCCGTGGTTGCAAAAATTGATCGTAGAAACACCGTCATTAATATGCCCTGAAATTTCAGCGGCAGAGGTGTTGTATCCGGGCCCGTCATAACAACTGTGAACTACGTTGTAGGTAAAGTTAAGCAGGGTATCCCTGATAAAGTTCATGTGTTCATGGTCGGCTTCTCCATGGTGTCCCATGCCGCCACCATCATTGCGTGCAATACCGAGGCCGGTACTGGCCCATGTGTCGGATTCGTCGATATCTCTTTCGTATTCTATCATTCGTTGCACCTGTGTTTCGGCATGGGCAACGGTTTCAGCCGAGAAGCGCCCGACAAAGATGTCGTTATATGAGTTGGTTCCTTCCAGGAATCCGTACATATTGTCTGATTGACCGCCCTGATGACCTATGGCTACGGGTATTTGGTCTGGTGCATCACCGACAAGCAGCAGGTGGTCGAAGTCTTCGTTTTGGTCATAATAATCTGCCACGTAGCTTTTTATTTGTTGCCATGTGTTTCCTGCTTCCGACCGGGGGACAATTTCAGTTTTCCGGCCGATTGTACGTTTCCAGTCAACGAACGGCTTCATTGCATCCATAAAAGGGTCATAACATATTATCAATATGCTGCCTTCTTCTCCTTCGAGCATTGGGTAGCTTCTTTCGGCCGCCTCCATGTTCAGAAAGAAGCGTTCATAAATCCTGCCGAATTCAGGTTCCAAGACTATCTCATCCCGGGTGCGCATAAAGGGGTCTTCTCCAATGTTGCCGGTGGAGGATACATCCACCACTATGTCGGTATATACCCTGAGAGTTTTGCTTACGGGGTTGTAATGAAACGGAAATATCGTCACGGTTTGACCGCGAAAATCCCTCATGATAAAGGGGTCTTCAAGCTGTGCGAGTTCCCCGGGCCAGAAAGCATCGGTCTCGTAAACTTCACCATAAGTAAAGGGGACGTCGTCGGGATTAATGCTCCTGTCGAAATGTCCTTTCGAAGGTGCTACTTCTACACCGGTAAATTCCTGGTATTCGTAGCTGATCACATTTATTTCCATTTCATCCATGTCGGGAATAATGATGGTAGAGGTCAGCTTTGCCATATCCGGCTTGCCTTTTTCCATTATTCGCACACCATCTTCAACGGTGATCACCATTTGAGTTCCGCGTGGAGTTTCCAAAGGTGTTTCCTTGTACCCGTCCAGCGAGAATTGTATCTGGCTTTGCTGGATGTTGCTCTGTACAAGCCTTACATCTGCCGGTACGGGTTCGTAGCTGTTAATTCCTGCCCAATTGCTTTGGGCATTGGCGTTAAAAAATATTCCCGCCGCAAAAAAAACTAATAAATAAAGTGTTCGTTTCATAACTGGAAGTTTTGATTAATAAATCAGTATTGGCAAAATTTTTCTCTTGGCAGGTTTGGCAAGGGTTTTTTGGTTTTATGTTTTTATTCGGGCAATTATATTATAAGATAATGCCCCTGGAAGATAAAGCCCCGGAAGTTTCAAAAACTTCCGGGGGCTTTTTTCTTATCGTGTTATTTTAACACGTTCGGTTATTACTTTTTGTTCAGTTTGGACTTCCAAAAAGTAAATACCTGATTTAAGGTTATTTACTTTTATTGTTGAGTTTAATGTGTTCAAGGGGATATCTTTTATGATCTGTCCGCTGATGTCTATCAGGCGAATTTGCTTGATCATTTCGTTTGATTTGACTGTAAATTTTTCCCGTGTTGGATTTGGGAATACTGTTATGTCAGTAACATCATGTTTTTCAACTGATGTAACATCTTGGAAGTTAGCAGTTAGTTCTACATCGCTGGCAGGCATGGTTACGGTTGTTGTTTCTGCATCAGGATCGTCAACATAGCCAGTATCGCCTGTCCACTCGACAAATCTAAAGATTTTTTCGTTTTCCTCAGCTATTGCATTAATAGTTACTTCATCTCCTTCTTTATACTCACCGGCACCTTCAACGGTTCCGCCTTCTTCGGGATTGGCTGAAAGGGTGAGGCTGAATGCTTCAAAAAGAGTTACATCAACAGTTTTATCTTCTTCGACGGCAATTTCTTCCTCGACGGTGATATAACCTTCTTTTTCAACTATATAATCATAATCTCCCTCTAGCACATTATCAAAGACATAATCGCCGGGATCATTTGTTTCACCGTCAAAAGTAACGATGGCATCGGTTATGTTATTACCGTTATCATCTTCAATATTGAAGGTAACGGTATAAGTTTTTGTCATTGTGATTTCAATGGTAATATCATCCTCTACTGTGGCTTCGCCTTCATAAGTGAGATATCCTTCTTTTTCTACCATATAATCATAGTCTCCTTCTTCGATACCGATGAATACATAATCCCCGGGATCATTTGTTTCACCGTCAAAAGTAATGACGGCATCTGTTATTTCGACACCGTCTTCATCTTTGACATCAAAAGTAACGGTGAAGCCTTGGTATAGTAGCATAAGGGCGGCATAAGCATCAAGTCTTCCGCTTCCGAGCATTCCTTCATAGGCAGGATTATGGTCATATATGTCGGGATTGGCGCTTTCTATTAATATATCCCATAGTTGCGTGTTTGTCAGTATACCATATGCGTGTGAAACAACGAGAGCTGCTGCACCGGATACGTGCGGGGCAGACATGGATGTTCCGGAACTCCAGTTATAGAAATTATTAACATTAAGTGAATAGATGAATGATCCGGGGGCAATAATGTCAACCCAATCCCCGAAGTTAGAGAAATCGGATCTATATCCTTGGTGATCATGAGAAGCGACAGCCATTGTTCCTTCATATGCTCCCGGATAATTATGTGCACTTGAGTTGTTATTGCCTGCTGAAAAGACAGTGATACCACCATCCATTGCATCACCACCGCCATGTTCATTAAAATAGTCAATGGCATCCATTAAATAACCTGGCATACTGGGGCCTATGCTCCAGCTGTTTTGAGATATTGCAGCGCCATTATCGGCAGCATATTGAAAGCCTAAAATTGTGTTATAACCGTCAAGAATAGGGACACTCATAATTCTTACACCGTCTTCGTTGCCACTGCCACCGGCTAAACCGGCAACTCCAATATCATTGTTTGTAACGGCAGAAACCGTACCGGCTACGTGTGTTCCATGATTGCCTGGGCTGGTATTCTCTCCGAGCGGCCCTATTTCCGGCCACATATTGCCCTCTATATCTTCATGCTCATAGTCAACCCCGCTATCCATAATTGCCACGATCACATCAGGGTTTCCTTTTTCAATCTCCCAGGCTGCCGCGGCGTTAGTGTCCATTCCTTCTAAACCATATACTCCATTGATAAATTGCCCGGTATTATGGAAACCATATTGCAACGAAAAAGAAGGATCATTGGGAATCCAATCTCTTGAACCTGAGCCAACTTCATAAATTTCATCTATAGTCCCGGTCTCTACCGGTTCTATAAGTTTTGGTATAAAGACAGGCTCGGCAATTTTTACCTCCTCTAACTTTTCAAGTTCAATAATAGCTTCTATTAAATCTGTATTCTTGTCAAGTTTGAAATCATACAACAAGTGAAATCCCCATTCTCTATGCCTTTCTTTATAATTTAAAGATGCGGGTGATATCTCATACAGGTCTTTCAACAGGGGATACCATTCATATACTTTAAATGTCTTGTTTAACTCATCCAGTCCGGAAATGCCTGTTTTTACGTAATCATTATCCATGGCTTTTAAAACCGTACCATCCAGGTTTTTTTCCATGCAAGGATTGAATTGTACCCGTATTATGCCAGGATAATATGCATCTTCCGGGATATTTTCCAAATCAAGGGGTGGGATGTTACCTGATTTGACCCGGCAATTTTCAATTTCGTTTTGAGAATTCCCGGCAAATTCCTGTGCATCAATACCGGCAGTAAAGCCAACAAAAGCTGCACAAATAAAAAGTGTTGAAACAAATAATGTAAATTTCTTCATAACAGCAATAAAAATTTTAATTAATAATAAATTTGTTTAATTATCTGCCGGTTATGTTAAACCCGGCTAAACTTTACGATATTCAAGATATTCTTAAACAATTAAAGAGACAAAAACTTTTTTATAAGAACATCCAAAACTACAAAGATAAACATCTTTTTTTGAATTGAATTTTTTTTTGAGTCATTGGTTTATTATTTTTTTTGAGTTGCCTAATGCGTTATTAAAACACTTTCAGTAACAATGTTTTTGATGGTATGTATTTGCATAAAGTAAATACCCGGTTGCAGGTTGCTTACGTTGATATTTATGTGGGGTTTATCTACAGTGAGGTTCATGACTACCTGTCCGCTGATATCTGTTATGCGTATTTGGTTGATCATTTCGTTAGCTTTAACTGTAAACATGTCTCTTGCGGGGTTGGGGAATACTTTTACGTCAGCCACAGTTATATCTTCTACTGAAATAATCGGGTCGAAGTTGGCGGTGAGTGTAACATCAGCGCCAGGCATAGTAACTAATGTTTCTGCTGATCCTGGATCATCAACATAATCCTTGTCTCCTGACCAGTGGCTGAAATTGTAGTCTTCTGCTGCTTCAGCGACAATTGGCGCTTCTTCACCTTCTTCAAATTCACCGCTACCCTCAACGCTGCCGCCTTGTTCGGGCTCGGCGATAAGGGTTAGTTTATAGGTTGGTGCTTCTACGGGATTCATTTTTACTTCCACGGTAATATCATCATCCACAAAGACCTGGTCTTCTGCCGTGTAATATCCGTCTTTTTCGACCTTGTAGTCGTAAGTTCCTTCTTCTATATTTTCAAAGACATAGTCACCCGGTTTATTTTCAATTCCGTTAAAAGTGACAACGGCATTTTCAATTAAATTACCATCTTCGTCTTCGATGTAAAAGGTCACAGTATAGGTGTCAGGGGGTATTTCTTCAAACTCAACAGTTACCGTGATGTTTTTATCAAGGCCTTCAACCGTAAAAGTTTCAGCGGTATGGTTTTCTACAACTTCTTCATTGAGTGTCCATTCTTTCACCTGGAATCCTTCATCAGGATCAGCTGTAAATACTACATCTTTACCTACTTCTACTTTTTCACCGCTGGAGATAGGTTCGCCATCAACGCTAGCTTCGATAGTGCCGTTTTCACCTACTACAAAAAAGTTAACGGTGAAAATTGGCCATCCATCAGACGGTTCTTCAGTGCCAATCCAGGCAGCGCCGATGTATAAGGTTTCTTCGGGTGTTTGACCGCCATCTTCATCAGTCTGTATGGATATACCGCCCTGGTTACCCGGAGTGCCGGGAGTAGTTCTCTCGTAATTTAGCTCCGTCCAGTCATCATTATCAAGTGCAACCCAGTCACCGTATGCTGTATGCCCGCCGGGGGAGGTAATTCCCACACGTATATCCCCGGTTCCTTTGACCAAGACTTTAGCATAATAGGTTTCATCCGGTTCCACTTCTTCAATATCCACCTGCCTGAGGGTCCTGGTACCACCCCCTCGTACTTCTACCGAGTAATTTCCTGTTAAAACATGTTCGCTGTTTTTATACCAGTTGGTATTAAAAGAATGTGAGCCCGTCCAATGCTCAGGCTGATTATCCTCATTTATCCATTCTTCAAAAAATTCGTTTTTTAATAAATTCTCTTGTGATATTAAAGGTAAAGTTATACCTGTAAAAAACAATGATAGAAAAACGGTAAAGACGATCGTAAAAAGTATTTGATTTTTCATTTTTCAATTATATTTTTACTCACTGATTTTCTTAACTGCCAGGTCAACAGCTTCTAACAGCGGCTGGTTGGATATTTGTTCTCCGATAGCTTTTTCCATCCAGTGTTTAGGGGTATATCTGCCAATTGAGAACATTCTTATTACTTCTTCAGCAAAGTCTTTATCTTCAATATATTGTTCAATCTGGAATTCAATAAGATGTCCGTATGGATAAGCTGACAGGTACAGGGGTGATTGTATCATATGGGAGTAAATGGCAAGTATTGGTATGTCTTCGACACCGAATACGGGTTCATAGTACTCGTTCCATATATCTTTTGCGATAGTTATTGTAGCTTTTTTAAGCTCATCAGCCGTGGCATCGGGGTTGTCGTACATCCATTTCCAGACCTCCATATCTACTAAAGAGACTCCCATAATTTCATAGTTACCCCAGAATATATCGAGTGCATCGTAGTGTTTTTTCATTGGGTCGTCTTGTTTTATTCCCAGCAGTTCGAGGTCTCTTATCTGAAACATGAAAGCGAGAGCTTCGGTGAATGCGGTGTTGGGGATTCCATTTATCAAATAGTCTTCTACCATATGAACGCTAATAGTTTGTTCGACATTATGACCGAACTCATGAATGGCTATATTATATCCCTTATAGTCCATTCCGTCGTCTCCTATTCTTGTCCTGAGATGAGACGGTTTATCGCGCATTGATGCTCTCCATGCGTGACCCGAACCTCTGGCGGGGTCAACTTCTATTTTGGAGGCTATAAATTCAGCTTTGTCGTAGGGGAAGCCAAGTTTACGCAGAAACATAGGCAGGTCTTTTTTGAGAGCTTCAGCATCCGGGTATCTTTTTTTCGTAATCTTGTCAAGTTCTTCTTCAGGTATTGCTGCCCGGGCTTTAAAACCGTCATACCAGATATCGAACGGTTGCAGTTCCCTGCCAAGACGTTGCTCGATAAGGCTGGCAACTTTTTTAACCTGGGGCGAACCGATATATTCCCTGAATAATTCTTCAACTTCGTCCTGCGGAATCTCCATATTGCCGTCAAAACTTCTTTTTATA
>PWZB01000050.1 GCA_003567625.1 Bacteroidales bacterium
ATTCTTTTATATGATCCGTACCTTAACATAATGTACCCCGGTAGCGATACTTTCGAAAAAGAAGATGAAACTCAGAGTGGATTCACCACCAAACGTACAATAATGTACGAGGGAGATCCCGTGTTACTTGACTTTGATATTGAGCATGATGAAAGGCTCTATAGCGGTAATTATTACGTTGAAGTTTATGTTGATGGACGCCTAACACGTACAAAAGGATTTGTGCTTGAGTAGATATGATGTTTCTACTCACTGGTTAATGGTTTTTGGCCTGTAAATTCGAGATGTTTAATTACCCACCGGAGTTCCTCATATGAGATATCATCTCCAAGGACTTCTTTCGCCGGGCCCAGCCTGTAATCGCCCTCCACGCTGTTGAAATATTCGGTTATTAGTTCAATTTTTTCGGAGCTTACCAGTTTTTCGACAGCTATATGACCTGTGCCAACATATTGCGATAAATGACCGGCTATTGTACTGACTGCCAGGCCTCTTTCTTCGGCTATTTCTTCTACGGACTTGCCTTCGCAGAATAATTCGTAGGTGATCTGCCTTGTCGGGGATCTTTCCTGACTTGCGGGTTTGGTTTTCTTTGCCAGTGGCGCATCACTATTTGGCTGTAAATTGTTCCTCCGGCAATAGTTTTCAACCATATCAATGATCTCTCCTCCAAACATTTCAACTTTCTTTTTCCCGAAGCCGTGAATGCTTAGCAACACTTTTTCAGAACCCGGCAATTCATTAGTGATAGCAATCATGCTTTTCCTGGGCATTATCATATAGATAGGAATATCCAGTTCCCGGGCCTTTTTATCACGCCATCTGCGAAGTAGTGCGAGTAGCCGGGGGTGACTGGATGCTTCGCTCACAGACGGTTCTTTTGCTGATGATTCTCTTGGTTTTTTTACTTTCTCAATTGATGCTTTAGCACGTACATCCAAATATTCGCTTGAAATAAAACCTCTCTTACAGGCATCAAGGCACTGTTTTTTTATAAAACTGCTAAGCTTCAGTCGCTCAAGGGCTTCGCTCAACGTCTTTTGCACCTGTTTGTTGTCACTTTCAATGACTGCTTCTGCCAGGACTTTTTCAACAAGAGTTACCATCTTGGGAACGAAATAATTTGAAGCATCCTTTATCCTTTTCTGCAATAACGGGTTATTTTCTACTTCCCCATATTTCAAGACATGACGATTTATTTCCTTTGTAAAGCTGTTGCCAGCTTTTGCAATTTCTTTATCCAATGTCTCATCCATTTTTATGAAACTGTTTGAAAGACCCTGATCAATGGCAGCCCGGTTTTCTTTCAAAAGCTTAATCACGTACCTTGTTTGTTTTTGAATGATTGAAAAGTCAAAAAGCTCATCGAGCAACTCGTGCTGATATTTTATTTTGGCGTCTTTAAGAGTTTTTTCGCATGGCAGGTTTCTATTTATATAGTGTGTGAAGCTTTTGACTACCTTATCTTCTCTAAGAGATCTGGAAGATACGGGCGAGTTAAGTACCATACCTTCAAGAGTTTTACACCTGCTTAGTGCTACATATACCTGTCCGTGTGCAAAGGCTGCTTCGGCATCAATAATGGCTTTCTCAAATGTAAGCCCCTGGCTTTTGTGTATGGTTATAGCCCATGCCAGTTTTAAAGGATATTGTTTGAAGGAGCCAATAACTTTTTCTTTGATTTCCCTGGTTTCTCCATTCAGGGTGTATTTGATATTTTCCCAGGTCAGCGGTGTTACATCAATTGTTGAATCATCATCAGTGCATTTAACATGGATAGTGTCGTCATCAATATGTTTTATTATTCCTATTTTGCCGTTGTAAAATAGCTTATCCGGCGACGGGTCGTTTTTTATAAACATTACTTGTGCACCTTCCTTAAGGTTCAGTTCGTAGTCTGTTGGGTAAATGTTTTCAGGGAAGTCGCCTTCAATATTTACTAAAAACCTGTGATTCTTGCTTCTAAGGGCATTAAGCCTTTTTTGATTTATTTGATTTGCCTGGTAGTTATGTGTGGTGAGTGTGATATATCCTTCTTCTTTGCTGCCGCAGAATCCCGGGATAAACCTTTTATTCAGTGTGTTAAGAGTGTTTTCATCCAGGGTGTTATTGCGTATTTTGTTGAGCAGCTTAATAAAATGTTCATCACTTTGCCTGAAAATATGTTTAAGCTCAATGCTGATATAATCGGTTTGTTGAAGTGCATTGCTGCCGAAGAAGAAAGGTGTTGAGTAATAGTCTCTTAACAAACGCCATTCATCTTCTTTAACAACAGGCGCAAGTTGTTGCAGGTCGCCGATAATGAGTAACTGAACACCTCCAAAGGGCTTATATCTGTTTTTGTAGCGTCTGAGCACACTATCGATACTGTCGAGCAAATCGGCGCGCACCATGCTGATCTCATCAATTATCAACAGGGCAAGGCTGCGGATGATATTTATCTTTGTTTTGTTGAATTTTTGAAAGCGTGCATCCGGCTTGTTGCTTTTACCCGGATGTTGATTAGCGCTTTCTTCGCCTGCGGGCAATTGCGGGCCAAAGGGCAGCTGGAAAAAAGAATGGATGGTCACACCGCCTGCATTAATAGCTGCAACGCCTGTAGGTGCAACTACAACGGAGCGCTTTGTTGAAGCTTTTTTGATATTGTGCAGGAAGGTGGTTTTACCTGTGCCTGCTTTGCCTGTTAGGAATACGTTTTTTCCTGTTTTTTCTACAAATTCATAAGCAAGTTGGAGTTGGGGGTTTGTTTTAAAGTTCATGGTTTTGTGTTTTGGTTATTATTGGGTTTATATGTCAATTAACACCCGTCACCCTTTGCCTTCCTAATGATTTAAACCCTTTGCCCACAATGCTCAGGTCATTTTCAATTTTGTAGTCTCTTGCATAAAGAGTATCGAGGTTTGCGCAGGTTTCGCCATTAAGGTTTTTGCGTGCAAAGATGTCGGAGGTAAAAAGAACGGGCTTTTTAAGTTTGGGTAGTGTTTTTGAATGCCCGGGATGGTAGCCTACCCATGTTTTTTTGTTGAATATAACTGCAAAAATATTTTTGATAAAACCCCATTTGTTTTTTACAAAGAATATAGTCACCGGCAGAGATATAAAAAGCAATTCGGCAATCATAAGGTCGAAAAGACGTTTGTTTCTTTTGTTGGAAGGTTTGTTGATGCCGTTGATGTTGATCGTGAACAGGTCGCTGAAAGTGTCAATTGAATTGCTTCCAATCACGAAATGACTGTCAGGCGGGGCTATTTTGAAGTTAACCTGGTGCTTTTTAAGAGTCAGCATAAGATCCATGATCTTTTGTGATGACATTGTGCTGGCGCAGAAGATGATATCATCAATTTTATAGATCTCTATAATTTCATCAATTTGATCAATGTTGCCAACATAACCTTTGCTAAAGCTTTTATCGTTTGAGCTGATCAGCCCGATGAAACTGCAGTTTCCTGACTGTCGTGCCAGGGATGCAATCCGCTGTGCTTCATTGCCTTCTCCTACTATAAGTATACGATTGGATTTTTCATCCCCTATGCTAAGGTTTTTGTGCTTGGCGAGGTGTGCAATTGTCCTTGTAGCCAGCATTGAGATCAATGCCCACAGTGCTCCCAAAAGAATTAATGCTCGTGAAAACCTGAGCGAAATTGGAAGCAAAGCATATATCACCAGTATTATAACAGTACCAACGCCAACTCCCCGGACAACCCTGAACAACTTTACCGGCTTATCATAGCCGCCATTAAAATATGTCGAAATCAGCCATATAAATATATATGATGGCACAACATAAAGCAGGTATTCAACCGGGTAGTAATCACCCTCAGAATAAAATACATGTTGTTCCCAGTAATTTTTTATAAAGAAGAAGCCGGCATATATTAATATAAAATCTAGCACGGGCATGAAAGCTTTTTTTGTGAACCTGCCAAGGATAGCCAGGCCGGCCCTGAACCAGACTGCAAAGTTGATAAGGAAGGAAAACAGTTTAATATTCTTATTAGAGAAGTGTTTGCGGGCAAAAATTACCATTGCTTTGTAAAAGACAACAACGTAATTGATGCTGCTTTTTTTTGTGCTTTCGCCTTTATAATGTATTATCCGGGTTTCGGGGAAGTAGTAGTTTTTGTATCCGGCTTTAATTATTCGCCATGAAAGGTCAATATCTTCGCCATACATAAAAAAGTCTTCATCCAGATAACCAATTTCATCAAGCACTTTTTTTCTCAAAAGCATAAAAGCCCCTGACAGTATTTCAACCTGGTGGGTTTTGTCTTTATCAAGGTATCCGAGGTGATATTTCCCGAAAATTTTTGATTTTGGGAATAATGCTGACAGGCCAAATATTTTGTAGAAAGCGACAGCGGGTGTTGGCAGGCTTCTTTTTGATTCGGGCAGGAAGCGGCCGTTGCCATCCAGCATTTTTACACCCAAGCCTCCGGCATCGGGGTGTTCATCCATAAATCGAACAACTTTTGGAAATGTTTCATCTTCAACAACGGTGTCGGGGTTGAGCAGTAAAACATATTTTCCGCGGGATATATTAATACCCTGATTGTTGGCTTTTGAAAAGCCTGAATTTTCCGCATTGGCAATAAGCTTAACGCTTGGAAATTTTTCCCTGATCATTTCCACTGAGCCGTCAACGGAATTATTGTCAATAACAATAACCTCCATATCAAGCCCCTTGCCTGATTTTAAGACGGATTTCAGGCATTGTTCAAGAAAAAATTTAACGTTGTAGTTTACTATTATTACAGAAAGATCCATTAACGGTTTTTTGAAAAAAATGATAGATTATGGGAACCAATTACCATGTATCAAATACAAAATCCCAAATCCCAAAAAACAAATCCCAAAAAACAAAACACAAATAACAAATAAATCACAATTACCAAAACTTCAATTACCAAAACAAAACGGTTTGGATTTTGGAACTTGTGTTTTGGATATTATTTGAAATTTGAAATTTGAAATTTGTTATTTGTTGTTTTTTGCTATTTGTTATTTTATTTGTTATTTCTGTTTATTTCGACATTGCATTTTCATATAGTGTCCGGTTCGTTATTGAACGCCCCAATGTTATTTCGTCAGCATACTCAAGCTCATCGCCAATTGCTATACCCCTGGCAATAGTTGTAACTTTCAGGTCCGGGGTATTTATTATTTTATAAATATAGTAATTAGTTGTATCACCTTCCATTGTTGTGCTTAATGCAAGGATAACTTCCTTGACTTTGTCTTCTTTTATTCTGTTAATGAGGCTTTCGATGTTAAGGTCGTTCGGGCCGATGCCGTCTATGGGTGAGATGATACCACCTAGTACGTGGTACAATCCGTTGAACCGCCCCGTGTTTTCCACTGCTATCACATCACGTATATTTTCCACAACACACACTAATGTTTCATCTCTTGCCGATGAGCTGCAGATATGGCAAAGGTGGCGGTCGGAGATGTTGTGGCACTTCTGGCAATAAATTACTTCCTTGCGAAGCCTGGTGATAGATTCACCAAAAAGCTCCACTTCTTCCAGTGGCTGCTTAAGCAAATGCAGCACCAGCCTCAGGGCTGTTTTGCGGCCTATGCCGGGAAGCCGTGCAAAGGCATCAACGGCGTTTTGTAGAAGTTTTGATGAATATTGTTCCAAGGTTGATTTTTTTAGTTTCCAAAAATAACAATAAAAGTGCAGGTGTGAAGAGATTTGATAAAGTTTCATAATTTTGCGACTTCAATTAAGTGATTATATTACAAATTGTATATACAACAAGTTGCAAATAACAAATAACAAAATACAAATAACAAATAATATTCAAATTCCAATTTTTTAAATTCCAAACATTTGGATAAACAATTAATAATATATTTTTAACCTAAAACCTAATTAACTGCCATGGAAAAAATTAAGACAACCTTCGATTTAGAAGAAAGGACGTTTCAGTTTGCAAAAAATGTAAGATTATATATTAAGCGTTTGCCAAAAACAATAGCCAATAATGAGGATATTAAGCAAATTGTAAGATCCTCTGGTTCAGTTGGGGCCAACTATATTGAAGCAAACGAATCTTTAGGAAGAAAAGATTTTTTGATGAAAATAAAGATATGTAGAAAAGAAGCAAAGGAAAGTGCTTACTTCCTTCGTTTAATCTACGAAACCAATTCTGCTGAATATGAGAAAGAAGGATGTGTTCTTCATGATGAAGCATTACAACTTAAAAAAATATTTTCAGCAATTATTATAGAGAAATCAAAATAGAAGAACAAATAACAAAAAGCAAATAAATCACAATTACCAAAACTTCAATTACCAAAACAAAACGGTTTGGATTTTGGAACTTGTGTTTTGGATATTATTTGAAATTTGTATTTTTTTATTTGTTATTTAATTTAACTTTACATGCAACCAACACTAATCCTCCTTTGTTTTGTAATCTACACTACCCTGATATTCGTTATTTCCCGCATTACGTCCCGGAGGTCAAATAACGAAACATATTTTCTGGGTAATCGTGCATCTCCCTGGTATGTTGTTGCTTATGGTATGATAGGGGCGTCGTTGTCGGGTGTTACTTTCATGTCGGTGCCGGGCCTTGTAGGAGATGAGGGTTTTTCTTATATGGTGCTGGTACTGGGATATGTGCTGGGTTACGTTGTTATTGCTTTTATTTTGCTTCCACTTTACTATAAGCTTAACCTTACTTCAATATATACTTATCTTGATAACCGTTTTGGGATGAGCTCGTACAAGACCGGCTCATTTTATTTTATCATCAGCCGGCTGATAGGCTCTTCCTTTCGCATGTTTTTGGTTGTCCATGTGTTGCAGCTTTTTGTTTTCGACAGATGGGGTGTGCCATTTGCTGCTACTGTGGGTGTTTTTATGTTGCTGATCTTGCTTTATACGTACAAAGGTGGTATAAAAACCATTGTGTGGACTGACACTTTACAAACTACTTTTATGCTTACGGCTGTGATAATAACGATATTTCTTATCAGCAGCGAGATGGGAAAAGGCATCCCTGAGCTTGTCGGTACCATAAAAGCCGAAGGGTATACAAAAATGTTTGTCTTGGATATTCGTGATCCAAGATTTTTTATCAAGCAATTCCTGGCAGGTATGTTTATTACTATCACCATGACAGGCCTTGACCAGGATATGATGCAGAAGAACCTGAGTTGCCGGAAGCTGTCGGATGCGCAGAAGAACATGATCTCTTTCGGCGGGATACTGATATTCGTTAACCTTATGTTTCTGTTTTTGGGAGGAGTTTTATATACTTATGCAGGAGATGTTGGGCTTGGGATACCTGAAAATACAGATGACCTTTTTCCAACTATTGCAATACAGTATCTTGGCATAGCTGCCGGCATCACCTTTTTGTTCGGTTTGATATCAGCAGCCTATTCGAGTGCCGACGGTACGCTTACAGCACTAACCACGGCTTTTTGTATTGACTTCCTGGGTTTGAAGAGAAAGCCCGGCATAAGCGAACAGCGCATTAAGAAAACCAGATACTTAGTGCATACAATATTTGCTTTCATTATGTTTGCTATTATAGTTGGTTATCGTGCAATAAATGACGTTGCACTGATCAGCCAGCTGTTTACCATCGCCGGTTATACTTACGGCCCGTTGCTGGGCTTGTTCACTTTCGGGCTCTTTTCAAAGCGTAGAGCAAAAGACAGGTTCGTGCCAATAATATGTATCCTTTCCCCTGTAGTTTGTTATATCCTGAGCACCTTTTCCGAACAGTTGTTCTGGGGTTATCAGTTCGGTTTTGAGCTGTTGTTGCTAAATGGGGCACTGACGTTTGCAGGGTTGATGGTGATTTCGGGGAATTCTAAGGATCAAAAACCCCGCATCCGGCAAAAATTGTAACTTTGCATAAAAAAGCCACCCGAAGTGTCTAACAGGTATTTTATCAAATTTTCATACAACGGTACAAACTATCATGGCTGGCAGCTGCAGCCGGGGATTACTACCGTGCAGGATGTTCTGGAAAGTTCATTGAGTGTAATACTGAAAGAAAATGTTTCACTAACAGGAGCAGGAAGAACAGACACGGGCGTTCATGCAAAGATATTTTATGCACATTTTGATTCGGAACAACAACCACGCTTTTTTACTGAAAATAATATAGTTTTCAAACTAAATTGCATGTTGCCGCACGACATAGCCGTTGACTCGATACTGCTTGTGAAAGACAAGGCTCACGCAAGGTACGATGCCATAAGCCGGACGTATCAATATATTATCGAACGAAAGAAAAACCCTTTCACCCAAAACCTGGCTTATTATTATAACGGCAAGCTTGATTTTGAAATAATGGAGCTTGCCACCGGAAAACTGTTCAATCACTCTGATTTCACAAGTTTTTCAAAATCCAACACCCAGGTAAATAATAATATATGTCAGATAATGGATGCCAAATGGTATGAACAAGGCAGTCAATGGATATTTGAAATAACCGCCAACAGGTTTTTACGTGGTATGGTCAGGGCTGTTGTGGGAACACTCATTGAGATTGGCAGAGGCAAACTGCCTTTGGAGGATTTTGAAAAGATCATTGAAAGCAAAGACCGCCAAAAAGCAGGATATATGGTGCCGGGATATGGGCTTTACCTTGCAGATATATCATATCCCGGCCATATTTTTATTAAAACAGTTTCAAATCTTTAGCCTTTTCCTTACTTTTTTAAAAGTTCTTGTGATTATATCTTCCCTTTCTTTTTCAGACACTCTGCGGATATCACCAAGCAGATAAGCATAAGGTTCCATTCCCTTTATCTCATCAAAGATAACTTTCAGAATAGCCATGCCCGGTATGAAAAGTATCATTCCTGCCAGACCCCATATATGATTACCTATAAACAATGCAAAAATAGTCATGAGCGGGTTCATGGCAACCTTTCCGCCAACGATCTTGGGTGTAAAAAGATTGCTTTCAAACAATTGAATCACATAAAAGCATAAAAACACTCCTATCGGATACCAAAGCGAATCCATTGTTAATAAAGCATAGGTTATAGGCAAGGTGGCCCCTATAAAAGGTCCTACAAAAGGTATAATATTTAATATACCGGCAATGACAGCAAAAA
>PWZB01000138.1 GCA_003567625.1 Bacteroidales bacterium
ATCGTTATCATTAAAAATATTTTTTTGGCAACTTTTTTGCATAAATAGAAATGCTGCAAACAGTAGTGCAAGTAATGGAATGATTTTTTTTATTTTCATAAGTGTTTTTTTAGGTTAATAAGTCATTTAATTTATGAATTCCTTCACTTCGTTGTTGCTTTGTTCTTAACTTTGCCTGTTCTTCAGCGAGTTCCTTCGCTATGCCGGTGCTTTGTTTCGGCTTTGAAGGTTTTGTTTCGAGTTCCTTCGCTATGCCGGTGCTTTGTTCTTAACTTTGCCTGTTCTTCAGCGAGTTCCTTCACTTCGCTGGCGCTTCGTTCAGGATGACAGGCGCTTTTATAGTGGTGAGGGAGAGAGAGCAGCGGCGGCTGCGCCGCCGCTGCTCTCTCTCCCTCTATCCTTAACTAATGCCACTGTCACCCTGAACGGAGCGATAGCGGAGTGAAGGGTCTCGTTGCCCTTTTACAACAAGTCCTTTCCTATGTTCATAACATATTCGTACAAGGTTGTTAATTACACCCGCATAAAGCACCGTATTTCTTAAATTAGTCAAAATATAAACGTAGTATTGATGGATTCTCATAACGAATTATTATTTTTTTGTTTATTAATAATGTTTTTTAGTCATCATTTGAATATCCTGTAACATAACCGCCATCCTGACGATAATTAAAGTCGAAGCGGCCTTCGGTAACATCTATTTTATCATCAGGATCATAATCATCAAGCGTTCCCCAATATGCTTCAAAACTAAAGTTCCCGGAAATAATATTTTTAGTTGTATCAAGCTTTATTATTTTTAGTTTCGATGATATACCAGTCATAAAACTCCTATAATGATAAGTTTTCCTATCACCATTAGGAGTAATCATTGTCGTTGCACTATATTTATCAGCTTCAACTTCTTTTTCGCCAAAAATGCTGTCAGCAGCAAACAACATAGTCATTTTCTGATACCCACATTCGTAGTCTTTTTCTTCCGCAAGAAAGCTAATATCAAAAAACATCTCTCCTTTTTCTTCATTGTATTTGAAATGCTTAGTTGTTGGCATACTCCAACCCCAATCTACTTTGGGTACTAATACAATCCCATCCACAAGGCATCCGATGGTATTTTCGCCTGATTGAGTTGCTTCGGGCAGTTCATAATCAGGGCAATCGTTATCATTAAAAATATTTTTTTGGCAACTTTTTTGCATAAATAGAAATGCTGCAAACAGTAGTGCAAGTAATGGAATGATTTTTTTTATTTTCATAATGTTATAAATTAATTGGTAAAAAAATGATTTTATTCCGTTAATCAATACGGCGCACATAAACGCCTCCTTTTGTTTTTGCTTCAAGCCCTGTATAAGCATTGTTCTGATTTGTCAGATATAATGCCCTGGTATCTCCATGCGGAAGATTATTGTTATAGTCAATCAACACGTTACCGTCATATTTAAAAATACCTAAGACTGTGCAAAGAATAAGATTATCGTTTTCATTGAATGCCATGCCAAATTGTGTTGTTTGTATAATGCTATCCGGCATCTGTATCTCATAAAAACCGTTAGAAATAACATCGCTCTTTAACAAACCCTTTAGACGCATAAAAACATAAACATATTTAGAATCTCTGCTGAAAGTAATTACAGAAGAATTAAACCATCTGGGGATAGAATCTTCAAAAGATATTACCTTATTCCAATTCATGCCGCTGTCAGTAGAATGTAAGACATAATTAATTCTACCGGTTCCCGAGCCTGTTCCTGCATATAACATGTGGTTGTCTGCAGGATTTACCGCAAGAGAGAAAACCACATTATGGAGAAGATGATTATCATTTACTAAAGTATCTCCAAACGAAAATCCCGGCAAAGGATGCCAGGAGTCACCACGATTATCGGTATAATAAAGGTAAAGTGGACCCCATGGACAACCAGTTCCTGCATACAATCTACGGGTATTAACATGGTCAATCTCAAGGGAGACTACAATTTTTCCTAAACCGGAAGGAATCCCTTCGTCGGCAAACTGCCAGGTAGTCCCTCCATCTTTGCTACGGATAACTCCACGTGAGTTTGCATAAATAATATAAGGATTTTGCGGATCAACAATTATTTCTGTCACGCTACCACCTTCATCATAAATCAAATCCCATGTTGCGCCACAATCAACGGCTCCTGAATATTTTACCATCCCTGCTGCTGCCTGCAAAAATTACCTGTGGATTGCAGGGATGAACGGTTACGGAAGTTATTGATTTATCACCAAGACCCAGGTACGTCCATTCATTTTTCGATATATTGTCGCATACGGCATGCGGATCGCAACTATAAGGCATCTTTGTGTCATTTTTATCACATCCGCCCGCCAAAATGAAAATCAACACGATAATCATTAATAAGGAAATTTTATCTGTTTTTTTCATAATTTCAAAGGTTAAAGTTAAACTATTTTTTTACACCTTAACCATTCCATTGGTTTTAAAATCGGGGAGTATTAAAACATTAATCATCGTTTGTCAATGAATTAACATGTGAATTAGAAAAAGCCGCTTGTGCCTTAACCCAGAGAACAAATACAATTAATTAGGGGTTTTTTATTACTAACCTGGCATCATCTTCTGTCTCAAAAGCTCCATGTATCACCACATTTTCAGCACTAATAGTTAGCTTTACTCCTGACTTGACACTTACATTATTAAGCACGTGCACATTGCAGGCAGTAATGTACCTGTCGAAATTGATAGGGCGTACTATGTAATATGGTTCACAGTTAATCTCTCTTAGCAACCAAAACATAAGATATGAATCAAATAATGTGGCATGTTCCATGTTTCCACCAGTGAGTCCCCAGTAGTTATCAAAAGGAGTTTCTCCGGTGCCGACAAGATTTCTGCCACTTAGATCCTCAGATAGATCAGGATTGCTACCGCTATAGGCTAAGGAGCTTTTGGTGGGAATGAAGGAATGATCTTCAATGTACAAGTCCCAATTTAATGTGTAATCACCCATGGGTGATTCTGTAATCTGTTTAAAAGTTTTTCTGTAACCACCGGGTGAACCGTCAAGGCTATAACTATCTTCCAGACCTATTGCGTATCCTTCAAAAAAAATCGGTAGAATTAAAGCACTAACCTCAATAAAAGTAACCCTAATTTCCTCGCCATAGCTTTCGGTTGTCCATATTTTACCCATTCCAAGGTGAAAGAAATTCCAAGAACATTTAATTTCTAACTCCAATGCTTTCTCTCCTGTGGTTTGATGTAAAGTAGTACCATTAAGGCTACCATTGGAAATAGTGATATTCCGAGGCTGTGCGGGAAATTCCATTGACTCCAAATCATTGAACCAGTAATCTCTATACTCATGTGGCTCAGGATAATCACCAGTACTCCAGTAATCTAAAAGCATTTGTTTAGCAGCAGGATTTTTTAAATATTTTTCAAATTTTTGTTCAATGTCTTCACTAATCAAAGAAAAAATTGCAATAAAATATTGTAGTCCAATAGGGATGTTGGCACCTTCTTGAGGTGAATCCAACGAAATCCACATACGAGTGTTGTGGTTCATTTCATTCTGCTCCATATACGAAAGTGCGTAGCGTGAGGTTAGTCCGCCCATACTGGCTCCTACAATTACTAGCTCTTCATTGCTGTTGTTATCTGCCAGTGAGTCATTGAGTACATTAATAGCTTCGACTACCACGAAAGCATTGCGCTGAAGGAAATCCACCCAAATCATCTCATCCATATCGTTGCTATACCAAGGCTGAAAATTCAGTATCACGATATCGTATCCATCAGCATGAAGTTCATCAGCAAATTTATATTTGCCATCTAATGTGTCATTATTTAAATATTTAAAAAACAACTCTTCATCGTCAATGTCATCTTCAGGATCAAACCCATTGACGATCAGAACGGGCTTTTGCAAACCATTTTCAATGTCGTGTATCAAATAGGTAAGTTCACCTTTCCCAGGAAAATTGTATCCATCAGGACTGGCATAGGATATGTCTGCTTCTATTTCGATTTTTTGATGTTCAGGAGGGATTTGTCCATATTCACCCCATATTAAATCGTCATCTTCTCTGACATTAACAATAGAAGTACTTTTAAAGCTATTTCCATCATTTGTGATAGCAATTACAGAAATTGTTTTCTCTCCTTGTTTAGCATAATTTATCTCTATAATTTCGCCTGGTTTTATATTACGAAAACCTATCCCATCACCAAAATCAACTTGTATATGCATTATTTCATCAATTCTGTTGCCTGTCATTAGTTCTTCGAGCAGTATAAATCTTACATGTGAGTTTAATTCACGCTTACGACATAGAGAGGTTGCCAAAAACACTTTTTTATTAACCAAACCATCTTCTTTTAATTGTCTTGTAAATTGTGGTTTTCCGTTTCCGTTAAATTCAATAAATCCTTTTTCTTTCGCCAAAGTATCAATGTGTGTAAATTCACTGAATAATATCCCTATTGGTGTAAGGTTATCACGGTACGTGTATTTGTTTGCAATACGCCGCAAGTCTTTTGTTTCGCGCTGTTGTCGAGTATCGTATGCAGCGTTTCTAAGCTCAAGAGCAGCTTGTAAAAAATAACCCCTGCTTATTGTATCGGTTTGTTTAAAACGCTGTAAAGCAGCAATGGGTATGGCACGGTTGTACAGTATGCCGGTTTCAATATCCTGGCGTGGAATATTAACAGTGTTTAGCAATGAATCAATGTATTCGCCATGTTTGCGTACAATATCAATATCCGGTTGTGCAAAAGCACCTGACAAGAACACTTTCAGAATAAAAAATCCGTATATAATTCTTTTCATAATTCTCAATTTTTATTTGATTATTAACAATTTGTGTTTTTTTAGTCATCATTTGAATATCCTTTAATAGTTTCACCATCCGGACAATAGTTAAAGTCGAAGCGGCCTTCGGTAATTATTAGTTTACTATCAAAATCAAAATCATCATTTAAACCACTTATATGTTCATACATCTCGAAATAAAACATCCCTGAAATAATATTATTAGTAGTGTCAAGCTTTGTGATTTTTAGTTTTATCTCGGATGGGATTTCATGCATAGTTTTTCTATAGCGGTAAATCTTCAAATCACCCATGTATTCAGGATAAGTATTTGCCGTTGCACCAAATTTATCAGCTTCAACTTTTCCTTCGCTAAAAATGCTGTCAGCTGCAAACCTCATGCTGATTTTCTGGTATCCGCATTCATAATCTTTCTCTTTTGCTAGAAATCTAATCCAAAAAAACATCTCGCCGGTTTCATCATTGTATCTGAATTGCTTGGTATAAGGTGACCATAATCCACCTCGTCTTGGTACCAATACTACCTCATCCACAAGGCATCCGATGGTATTTTCGCCTGTTTGTGTGGCAGGGGGCAGTTCGTAGGTTGGGCAGTCGTTTTCGTCTTTGTCGCAGCTGACTTGGAAAAATAGCAGGAGTGCGAGCAGTGTTAAAAATATTGGTGTTTTTGTGTTCATAATATATTATTTTTCAGGCTGTTAAGTTAATTTTAAAAGATTAATTTGAATACCCGTCTAAATTTCCGCCGTCCTGGCGATAATTAAAATCAAAACGTCCCTGTGTAACATTGAGTTTGTCATCAGGGTCGTAATCATCTGGCATTCCATAATATGCCTCAAAACTAAATATTCCGGAAATGATATTTTCACCTGTATCAAGTTTTGTAATTTTCAGTTGAAATGATATGCTAGACATGGTGCTTCTATAACGATATGTTTTTAAGTCACCTAAATATTCGGGAGTAATTCTTATTGTTGCGGAAAACTTATCAGCCTCAATCTCACCTTCACTAAAAATATCATTAGCAGAAAAAACCAATAGTCTTCTTGAATACCCACATTCATAATCTTTCTCGTCAGCATAAAACTTTATCCGAAAATACATTTCACCGGTTTCTTCATTATATCTGAACCGCCTGGTGTATGGCATATTCCAACTCCAACCTATTTTGGGCACCATCACAACATCATCCACAAGACATCCGATGGTATTTTCGCCTGTTTGTGTGGCGGGGGGTAGTTCATAAACAGGGCAAGTGTTATCATTTTTATCACAACTGCTTAGAATGAATAACAGTGGTATAAATAATGCTAATATTGGGATGATTTTTTTTGGCTTCATCTGTCTAAATTATTGTTTTGATGTTGACTTATGGAACTTACCATGCCCGGTCATACTTGTGTATAATAAAATTTTGCTCATGGCTCGTTTCATCTGGTTATAATTGCGTTATTTATTTGTATTCCTTTGTTTTCAAAATAGTTAATCCTTACATAAATCACCTATTCTTACTTATTAAATTCAACTTACCTGGTCAATATCATCCTCTTGGTATCCACTTCCCGTCCGTCAGCAATAAGCGTATAAAGGTATATACCGGGCTGCAGCTCATTTCCTTGTACCTTTATATTTGACAGCCCACGCTCATTAACCACATAGCTGTTAATCTGCACTCCCTGCATATCATAAATATAAAGCATTGCCTTGCCGACGATTTCCGGGATTGTGAAGCTGATGGTCGTGGCTTGATTAAAGGGATTGGGGTTGTTTTGATAGAGTACGGGCTTTTGACCCGGGTCTATCTTTTCATTATCAACTGTTCCTCCAGTTCCACCTTTCTTAATATTGTCAGTTCCATAAATTTCCTGGCAACATTGTTCTTTTATAAGTCTTATCTCTTCCTCAAGCATTGCAATCCGTTGTTCCAAATCCTGAATTTTTCTACTGTTCTCGCTTTCCTTTTTTTCTTCTAAATCAAATTCATCCATACGCATTTGCTGTGCTTTAAAAGCTTCGACCAATATTGGTATTAATCCGGTGTAATTAATACTCAGTACGCCGTGGTCATTTTTATAAACCAAATCAGGATATACTCTTTCAAATTCCTGTGCTATAAACCCAATGTGGTCTCTATTCAGCAAAGAAGGGTCCACTTTATATTTTGTGGTGGTTGTATCGCATTTATAAAATTGCGGTTTTTCGGGCTTGAACCGATAAACCATAGGATTTAACAGCATAAGCTTTTCTATTTCACTTTTATGTAATGAGCTGATATTATCTTCAAAAAGCCGTTCATCACCTGCAATCGAATTCGCCCATCCTGAAATTTGACCTGTCACGTGTACGTTTCCTCTAAAATAGCCTGCATATTGACCCGGTACATTAGGAACTGCATAGTCGCAAGTCCCTAATATTGCGGCACCATTGTGCTCACCTGTTACACGACCAAATACACCATAATTAAAACCATTGCTATAATTCATAGCTAGACCAACTATACCATAGGCTCTACCATAATCCACAGGATTAGCACTATATACATACCCTTCAAAACCTCTTATATGCGCATGACTTGGAATGTTATGAAAAAAGCTTCGAGCACCCCGTAAAAAACTGGCACCAATTGGTATATTTCTGATATATAAACCAGCATGATCCTGAGGTTCTGTGTTGCCAATACTTACATTACCATTTTCATTCATTTTTATCTGACCAGATAATGGCGTTAGCAATAAGATACATGCTGTTAAAAATAAAACTTTTTTTGGTACACGGTTACAAATTTCATGTACCCTTTGATAATTAATTTGCTTCATAATATTAAAATTTAAAATTAATAAAAAAAATGAAATTATTAATAAAGAAATTCATTAAAATATAGCCGGCATAACTTGCTGGCAACCAATGACATACAAAAGTAAAAAAAAAAAAACGATGCAAAAAAGTTAAATAATGTTAAATGTTTTATAAGAACATTAAAAAGGTTTCCGCAATAATTGTCAGCACACATCGGTCGGGATCACAAAAAAAGGTATTGATGCTTTTGAAGAATATGTAGAGGCAATTAAACAATATATCAAATGAAAGTCCGAATTCATTCATTAACTCATTAATGAATTTTTCTGCCTTGATTGGCTTTATATAAAACTATGATGTCAGTATATAATTCTTTTGTCAGTTCGGATTTATCACCAGCTCAGAGCCTAACTCGGCTTCAAAATTTTTATCTATTCTCACATTATCGGCATTAATAATAAGCTTTGCGCCATCTTGTACCGTAACGTTATCTTGTATTCTCGTTATTTCCGAATTTATGGTAAGTGTTGCAGGGGGCAGCCACCATCCATGACCACCATACACTGTAACATTACGCACAACAGTATGACAACGTGAGATAGTTTTATCAGAGAAAACTATTTGGTCTTCAAAATACACTGGCAGACATAAAGCTTCAATTAAAGCCTGATGAGCATTCAGTCGCCCGTATCCGTATTTTTCTGTGTGGTTGTTTCCCCCCATGCCGGGTACTTTGTCAGCAGAGTTTTGAAGTTTGGTACGAATCTGAGCAGGAGTAAAATCGTTAATCAATAATATCTAATATCTCAACCTATTTATTTATTACCTCAATAGTGCTTCCTAATTCAACCTCAAAGTTTTTTTCAAATTCAATTTCTTTGTCTATTTCAAATATAACATTTGAATTATTTTGAATATTTACGTTTCTGACCTTCATAGTCTCTACCCAGTATTCATAACATTCATAGTCAAAAAAACTGCATTCCGGACCACCGCTTAAGTCAATATCCTCCAATATTATATTTTCGGTGATAAAAATTTTATTAGCTAACATACCTATATCACCTAGTATCAGAGTGGTTTTTGTAATAGGACTCGCGTAAACATTAAACCATAAAGCTAATAAACTCATAACACCATAAACAGAACAATCATAAGGTTCGCCCAAAGGGTCTTCCCCATAAAGGCAACTCGACATCACAAAATTAAATTCAGCATGGCTACCATGTCCAATCTCACTAGAAACATAAGATGGTTCGTCCCAATCACTGCTGGTAATAATTGTAGTTTTTTCATTATTAAAACACTAGTGTTGCGTTATAAGTCGAACATATTCAATTGATTATAATTATCTTTGATTTTATCGTTCTTTGAAAAGTTTGTAAGTAGCTCATTTAAAGGTGTTTTATCGAAAACAGATACTCC
>PWZB01000084.1 GCA_003567625.1 Bacteroidales bacterium
AGAGATTAATTTTTATTATTATTTTTAGTATATTTGTAGTGCCGGTAACGGGCAAATAATTTTGGCGTTAAACCTTATCTCTCTGCTTGCACTAAAAGAGAAGCCTGTTGCCGGCTTTTTTTATTCAAGGCATTCGGGCTGTTCACAATATTTTTCACCAATATATTTCCAGAAAGCCCGGTGAAAATTTTCTCCCTTTTCGCCGGGAAACATATCAATATATGATTGTTTATCTTCCTGAAACGGGTATTGTGCCAACTTATCGTCAGATTCAAAAATTGAGACCACTTCAGGATGAAACTGGATACCTGTAACGTTTTTAAATCTTTTGTGCTTAATTGCTTCCACAACTTTTCCGTCAGGGCTCCATGCAATTGCCACCAAGTCTTTTCCGAGTTTACCCGGTGTTTGATGATGGCTGCTCCATACATAAGGTAATTTAGAAGAGAAAGCATTCAAGCTGTCAAAAAGGCTGCCTTCATCAAAATCGATCTGATGGAAATCCCCCCGGATAAGATCATCATCAACACCCAGGTTAGTGTGATAGTTCCGGTGCCGTTTATTGACATTCTGGCTTAAAATATCTTCAACACTGTTAAGGTTGTAAATCTCTGCGGGTATATCCTGTATGAGAGTTCCGCCTGTGGCTACATTGATTGTCTGCATTCCGAGGCAAATACCTAAAACGGGGTAATCAGGGTTATTATTCAGCATAGGGCTGAACAAGGTATCCTGGTATCCTCCAAGCATATGAAAAAGCATTGACAATTCAAGGTAATGCCTGTGGACATCGGTAATTACAGTCAATAAGTTTGTCGGCTCGCCATAACAAGCCGGCGGAATATCAGGGCCTCCGAAAAAGATAATACCTTTTGAATTCTCAAAAACAGTCCTGAAAATAATGCTGCAATCGTTTTTTTGATAAATATTCTCAGGGGAAAGCTTTTCACCGACTTCAAATAATCTGAAATGAGCAAGGTTTTCCTGCAAAATATAATCTTTGCTTAGCTTATAATCATAACTGCCTTTTGAATGATAAACGCCCAGCGCTTTGTAATCTTCGGGGAAAGGTAATATTCCCTCACCGGTCAGGTACCGGAAGGTTTTTATATTCCTTACCGTTGGATGCATCAGCACAATTGTGGGTTTAAAAACAGGTATGTCGTCAAGGGCCAGGTTTACTGTTGTTTCTCTCCTGTTGCAGGCTAACAGTAATATTGCTATTGATAATATAAGACTGAATCGTTTCATTTTTTCTTATTTTGTTTTTATGCTGAATTTTAACAGTTCCGGTTTATAACAAAAATGCCATTCCCTTTCCGTAATCCGGGGAATGGCATTTAAAAATATTAAAATATAATTAATTGCTAAGCATAACAGGCATTACAAGCATCAGGATATCTTCGCTCTTTGTTTCATTATCAACAGGTATAATAAGACCTGCTTTATTGGGTTCGGACATTTCAAATTTCACCTGTTCCGTATTGATATTATTAAGCATTTCCAAAACAAATTTGCTGTTAAATCCGATTTCGAGGTCGTCACCCTCATAGTGGCATGTAAGTCTTTCCTGTGCTTCATTGGAGTAGTCAACATCTTCGGCTGAGAGGTTGAGCTCTGTGCCGGCTATTTTAAATTTCACCTGGTATGTAGATTGGTTGGAAAACAGTGAGATCCTTCTGATTGAATTCAAGAACTGAACCCGGTCTATCGTCATTTGATTGGGATTTACTTCAGGTATTACAGCCATATAATTTGGATATTTACCTTCGATCAGACGGCAGGTCATAGTGATATTCTTATAAACAAACCGGGCATTTGTGTTGCTGTATTCAATGCTGACGGGTTCTTCTTCTTCATGGAGGAAAATATTTTTTAGCTGATTTAAAGGTTTTTTAGGAAGAATAAATGCTGCTTCCTGTTCAGCTTTAACATCGCTTCTTCTGTAGCGAACCAGCTTATGTGCATCGGTTGCGACAAATGTAACATTATCGCTATTCAACTCGCAATAGACGCCCGACATTACGGGTCGCAGGTCATCATTACTGGCTGCGAAAATAGTCCTGGATATTGCTTTACCCATTATTTCTGAATCAATAGTTATTTTTGACGGATCTTCAATGGGCACAGCCCTGGGGTATTCATCGCCGTTTTGACCTGCAAGACGATACTTCCCGTCTCCGATTGTCATTAATACGCTGAAATTTGACGCATCCACGGTAAAACTGACCGGAACGTCTGAAAAAGTTTTCAATGTATCCAGCAAAATTTTTGCCGGAATAGCAACACTTCCTCCCTTTTCTGCCATATCAAGATTAACTCTTGCCGTCATGGTTGTTTCAAGATCCGACGCGGTGACATTCAGCTCCTTTTCTTTCAACTCGAACAGAAAATTATCAAGGATTGGTAAAGTGTTATTGGTGGAAAGAACACCGCTGATAGCCTGCAATTGCTTTAGCAATAATGAACTGGAAATAATAAACTTCATACTTTCTTCGGTTTTGATTTGATGTGCAAAGATAAGTCTTTATTAAAAAAGAATTTTATTTATATCTGTTTTTTCTTCAATTAATTTTTGTGTTTTCCTGCTAAATTAATTATTGAGCCTATTCTAAATAGTGTTTTGTGCCACAGATTACACAGATTTCCACTGATTTTATTTGATATAAGTATTTTAATTCCAATAACTCATAATCTGAGTTAATTTGTGTTTACCCCGTTGGATGTTTTCTTTTTCAACTTATTCTTTTTTTATGAGATTATCCAACGGGGTGAATCTATTTTACTTTTTATAGTGGACTCATTATTAATGTTCTTTTAAAAAAAAGGAAAACGGCCGTAAAACCCTGCCAAAGACATAGTATTTTGCTACTGCCCGGCGTCCATCCTCCAGCTCAAGATAGAACCTGTCGGGGTCGTACAGAGGGCTTAACTCTCCGGGCTCCAAAAGCCCTGCATCCCTGTACCGCCTGTAAACGTTAAAGCTGTATTGATCATTATTCCAATCATAAACAACAATCCTGAATGCATAGTCCGGAAAAATAAATTTTTCCGATTCAGATAATGCATCGTTTGTGAGCAAGTTTTCGTAATAAAGCTCTTTGAATGATGATAAAAGCCTGATCACTCTCGATGTATCAACCTTAATCTTACCAGGAAGAGGATATTTATCAATATCAAAAAAATCGAATTTAAAATCTTCTCTCATTTTTAAAATAAATGATTCTCCCGGGTTTTCATTTGCTATTACTTTCACTTTTTTTATTTGCCCGGGTTCAAGGTCAACTACCACGGGATCCAACCATATGCGTTGTTTGGGTGTAAAGACATCAGCTATTCCGCCCTCATAACCCGGCCGATATACAATATAAGGATTTTCACTTTCCACCATGCGCATGTATGTACCCTCTATCTCTTTTGCATTCTCACCTACAAGGAAAGAATTATAGACTCTTTGAATTTTAAATAATCCGAAAAAGTCAAAAAAATCAAACAGATATGTGTCAATAAGTACGTTCACCATAACGCCGTCTTTATAAAGACTCTCATTAACCTGTTCTTGCTGTGTTATTGATACAGGCTGACGTACTGTAAAATAACGTAATGTACGGATCAAATCGCTTACGGCTCTCTCATTGGCATGATTTTCATCATTAACCCACCATTGTCCGCTTTTATCTTTTTTCAATAATATTTTTTTGCCTTCAGGAGGAACAATATGAACGGCTGCAACATCAGCTTCTCCGGGTAAAGCAAAATCACGCTCACCCGTCTGCAAACTTTTTAAACTATATAAGTATGATGAGATGAGAAATAATACTATGATAATACCAATGATTATACTTAGCTTTTTTTTATTCATCTTTTCTTTGAATATTTCACCACTCTGAAAAATCTTTTTATAAGCCCGAAAATTATCACCAAAGATATGGGTATTATAATATTAAAGGCCTGCACTGCTATTTTGTTTTGCTGTATTCTTCTTTTATCGAGCATTCTGAGCCGTATTTCTTTGGCGCGTGCTTCCATGATACCGGTATCGTCGGCCAGATAATTTACGGCATTAAGCAGAAAATCACGGTTTCCGAATAACATGCCGCTATACCTGTCATATCCAAGTTGTAATGGTCGCCCCTGGCCGTCGAACTGGTTTTTTATAACACTTCCGTCTGATACTACAATTTGTGCTGCCGGCTCACTTGTTTGGCGAAAGGTGAAATCGTCGGTCAGTATCACTTCAGGATGCGGGCGGTTGCGATATATGGATTCGAACTCACCCTCAAGTAGTACAGCAACTGTTTGGGGTTTTTCATTGTAAAGGTTTTCAGGTAAGGGGTGCTGTATAATATCAAGGCTTATCCTGACAGGTGTTCCAAGCACCCTGCTATAGCGTGAGGTTTGAAGCAGCTTTGTTTTTTTCACACCTTTAGCACCAACGGTATCAATAGTACTGACAAATTCGGTACGTACAGCATTAAGGTTTTTGACCACGGGGTGATCACTTGCCTGGGAAACTATTGGATAGAAGACCCATGGCATCATGCTGATTTGTGGGCGGTCACCAATATATCCTGTTGTTACCGGTATAGGTGCGGCTTTCAGGTCTTGTACCAGGTCTGTATTTAGCCTTACACCATACCGGAAAAGCATGTCATCAATATTGATGTTTAATGGCATACCTAAAGTAACCGGCGCGTAATTCAAACTGTCCATATCGGCAAAGACAGGGTCAATAAGCCATAATACCGAACCACCATGCATAATATACTGATCAATAAGAAATTTGTCTTCTTCGGTAAAAGGTGTTCTGGGATCTGCAACAATAAGTGTTTTTATATCATCAAGCGAATCAAAATCGTCGTTCAGGCTTACTCTTTTAACATTATAAAAGCCTGACAGCTCCCCTGTAATGTCAGCAACATATTTTGGTTCAGGCTCGTTATGTCCCTCCAGGAAAGCAATATTGGGTTTTTCTTTGAAAGTAAGCTTTCGTATTGCTGAAGCCAGGTTATACTCAAGGGCTTGTACCGAACTGTTAATAATTTCCTGCGAAGGCACACCCAGCTGTTCGTGGAGGATATGCAACGGCACTTCTTTTCCACGATAGCTGACTATGGCACCCGGAAAAATAACCTGTTGCGATGTGGCATCATCACCGCGTACCTGCAATTGAGTGGGCTGCAAACCTTTTGCCATCAACTCCCTGTATCCGGCTTCTACCTGTTTGCGATCATCACCCTGAGAAGGATTAATGAAATCATACTGAATGTGGTCGGAATATGCACCAAATTCGTCTAGCATTTCACGGGTCTCGTTACGTAAACGCCTGAATTCGGCAGGAAAACTCCCCTCAAGGTAAACCCTGAAATAAATCTTGTCGTCAAGGTTGCGTATCAGCTCCCTGGTTGCCGGTGTTAATGTGTAACGTTTCTCGGATGTCATGTCTATGCGGAAAAAATATGATGACCCTATTATATTGATTATTACAATCAATACCAAACCGGCCAAAAGCTGGATTATATTTTTATTCCGGGTGTTTTTACGTTGTGTGTATTGCTGTTTTTCCATAAATTTTAAACCAAATAATTCAAGAACCAAAAAAATATAAACCTGAACCTAACCCAATGTTTGCATAAAAAAGCTCTTATATAAACTATTTTTTCAACTTATACTTTTACGTGTTGTTATCCCCATCACCCGTTCACCCCGTTAAATAAACTATTTTAAAATTATTGATGTTTTAATCAACATCTAGCTAATGATCTAAACCTGTATAATATATCGCTTTGTTATTTAACGGGGTAAACCCGTTACCCATTATTTTTCACCATTTCCGGCTTTCCAAAACAATTTTTGTCAATAATAAAAACAAAACTATAAGGCTAAAAAAATATATAAGATCACGCGAATCAATAACACCGCGACTCATTGAATTATAATGTTCAAAAATTCCAAGTTTTTTGATAAAAAGGTCAAACCGGCCGAAAATTTCGAGCGAATAGATCAGTTCAAAGCCTATATATGCAAATGCACAAAAGAATGTTGCCACGATAAAAGAGACTATCTGGTTTTCGGTTATAGCCGATGCGAAAGTTCCTATGGCAACAAAACCCGCCCCCAAAAGCAACAAGCCGATATATGAACCCCATGTGGCACCCATATCAATATTTCCGGGTGGCAGACCAAATTCATATACTGTAAAAAAATAGACTAACGTAGGCAGTAATGAAAATAGAACCAATATCAATCCGGCAATATACTTGGCTAATATTATCTGCATGTCGGTAAGCGGTTTTGTCAGTAAAAGTTCAATGGTTCCTGTGCGTTTTTCATCGGCAAAAAAACGCATCGTAATCGCAGGTATTAAAAACAAAAAAACAAACGGGCCCAAAAGAAATAAACCGTCAAGATTGGCATAACCTGATTCGAATAAGTTGTAGTCTATCGGAAAAACAAATAAAAACAAGCTGTTTATGACCAGGAATACCACAATGGCTATGTAGCCTATCAGGCTGTTAAAGAAATTATTCAGTTCTCTTTTAAGAAGTATGTACATTTTACCGGGGCGTCTTGGTTCTTTTCAATATGATTCGGCTCTCAAATCTGCATTTCAATATGATTTCTACTAAAACGCCATCACTTTTTTATTATTATAACTGTTTTAGCAGAACCTTTTCTATTCAAAAAACTCTATTGTTATGGTATCTTCTGTATTAATTCCCAGCAAGCTTGATGCATTGCCCTGGTTGACTGCTATTTCAAGAAAGCCTGTTGTTCCGAACAGGGCGAGTTTTTCGCCGGGCAGCACATCCGAATAAGAGGTTGAAATATGGCTTATACCTTCATCATTAGACCTGTAACCGATAAAGAATTTCTTGTTTTTTCCTACTTTACGAAACGTTTGACGGTCAATATTTGCATATACATTTTCATAGTCATCAATATAAATGACTTTTCCAATGATTTTGGAATCATATATCACCGGCTTAAAAGCAATTCGTTGATTAAGGCTTTTATAAGGTGTGCCGAGTTTTTTCATCGGAGTGCCCGAAACAATCATTTGGGCGGCTTTTACAAAGACATCGCGCGTGGAAAAAGTAAAATAAGAGCTGCTTTGGGTTATATTCAGTTCAATAGCATCTTCAACCGGCTTATCAAACATTAGTGAGAAAATACCATTGTCAGCGCCTATAAAATATTGATCATTTGCACGGATCACAATATGAGGCGATTCAATGGAAGCTTCAGTATTAACGCCTATGAGATGTATTGTGTTTTCGGGAAACCCGGCAGCGGCATTTTTTAAAATAAAACTGGCTTGCATTATATCAAAAGGATTAACCTGGTGAGAAATATCAACAATTTGCGCTTCAGGGATCTGTGCCAGAATAACTCCCTTCACAGCTCCAACATAATGGCTGCGTAATCCCCAATCGCTGGTTAATGTTATTATAGCTTTGTTTTTCAAATTATGGAATTTTAATTAGCCGAAATTACATAATTGAATTTTAATAGCCAAACAATTTAATTTGACGATTGCCGAAAACATATATTAACTCTTTTTATGGATGCAACAATAATATCTTGTAAAATTATTTTTACCGGGCATAATCACAAAATAAAGGAAAATTTATTTTATTTTTTAGTTATACATGGGAAAATCTTTAACTTCGCACTAATAAAACAGGTAGTGTTAAGCTACAGGCCAATAATTTAAGAATGTATAAAAAAGTACTGGCTTTTTCATATTATACAGAGTTTTGGCAGATTATAGCAGAATGTTGAATATTACTGGATTTTTTTGATAATTGAGCGAAACTTTTTTTCAGATAAAAACCGATAATACTTAAATTTTAATGCATGGGAGAAAAAACAATTAGTCTTGAGCAGATACATCCCATTGACATTTTTGGACTTAAAGAGGAAAAGCTGAATTTGCTGCGTAAGGCTTTTCCAAAACTTAAAATAGTACTGCGGGGTAATAAGCTTATCATTGCGGGAAAGGATGATGAAATAGATTTTTTTGAGCAAAAGATTAACCTTATATTACAGCATTTTAATCAATATAATAAGATCACTGAGGATAACATTCAGGAGATCGTAGCTGATAAAACGGGTAAGGTTGCTCCGGCAGTTGCAGGCGATGCTTCATCGCACGTACTGGTTCACGGTCGCGATGGTATGATCATCAAAGCCCGTACGCCTAACCAGAAGCGAATGGTTGACAGCTTTAAAGAGAATGATATGATTTTTGCCATAGGCCCGGCAGGTACGGGCAAAACATATACTGCTGTCGCGATAGCCGTCAGGGCACTAAAAAACAAAGAAGTGAAAAGGATAATACTGACCCGACCTGCAGTAGAAGCGGGTGAAAACCTGGGCTTTTTGCCCGGTGATCTTAGAGACAAACTCGACCCTTATCTGCAGCCGTTATATGATGCACTCAGAGACATGATACCAATGCCCAGGCTGGCATCATATATAGAAGACGGCACCATAGAAATAGCACCCCTTGCTTTTATGAGAGGACGTACGCTCGACAATGCCTTCGCTATACTCGATGAAGCACAAAATGCCACCGAAAACCAGCTGAAAATGTTCGTAACAAGAATGGGTAAATCCGCCAAATTTATTATTACCGGCGATATTACCCAAATAGACTTGCCGAAAAATCAAAATTCGGGGTTGATAACATCACTTAAAATATTGAAAAATATTAAAGGTATTGAATTTATTTTTCTTGGTGAAAAAGATATTATAAGACATCCGCTGGTCAATAAAATTATTGATGCTTATGAAGTTTCGGACAAAAAAAATCTTTCCCGAAAAGATATATCATAAGCCTTTTCATCCATATAATCTTTGCATGAAAGAACATTGAAATATAAGAAGTAATGAAACTCTGATAATATGTTTGAACTTTTTTTGACCCGGAAATGTTTATGATCAAAACCCCTTTTAAACAATAAACATAT
>PWZB01000085.1 GCA_003567625.1 Bacteroidales bacterium
AGGAGCACAAAGGTTAACACCAAGAACACAAAGGGTTCTGATAAAATAGCAAGGTTTCTCTTGTCAGCTATTGAAAGCATAAAGATGAGAAAATGAGAGAGTGCGACGAAGATGGGGGAAAGTATTAATTATAATAAATTAACAATAAATAACGTATAATAGGATAATAATATTTGGTACATTTATACCCGCTACCTATTAACCAAAATATAATGCGATGAAAAGCAAAAAGTTAATAAAATATGGTATCATACTGGTTGTAGTATTGATAATTTTTGTTATTATCGGGCAACGCAGTGGCTGGATCGGCGGCAGTGACGGCATCGGTGTAACAACTGAGAAGGCTGAGCTGCGCGATATAGTTGAGATAGTTACCGCCAATGGTAAAATACAGCCTGTAACGGAAGTAAAGATCAGCCCCGATGTTTCGGGTGAAGTAATTGAACTCAGGATAGAAGAAGGCGATTACGTTAAACGGGGCGAATTGCTGGTTCGTATCAACCCGGATACATATGAATCAATGCTTGATCGTTCGATAGCATCATTGAACACCAACAAGGCAAACCTGGCAAGTTCCAGGTCAAGAAAGATGCAGGCTGAAGCACAATTTATCAATGCAGAGTCATCTTATTTAAGGAACAAAAAGCTTTTTGAAGAAGACGCAATAAGCCGGTCAGAATATGATGCAGCACGTTCGCAATACCTGACTGCAAAAGCAGAAGTTGAATCGGCAGAGCAAGGCATTATCGCTGCGCAATACCAGGTCAGGAGCGCAGAAGCAGCCGTCAGGGAAGCCCGGGATAACCTTACCAAGACAAATATTTTTTCACCCATGGATGGTACCATCTCCAGGCTCGACACAGAAATAGGCGAAAGAGTTGTGGGAACATCACAGTTTGCCGGCACCGAAATAATGCGAATTGCCAACCTGGATGTTATGGAAGTGCTTGTTGATGTTAATGAAAATGACATCGTAAGAGTAAATGCAGGCGATACGGCTTTTATAGATGTTGACGCATACCTCGGTGAAGAATTCATGGGTGTGGTGACTTCCATAGCCAACTCAGCCAAAACCGAAGCACAGGCACTAGACCAGGTTACCAACTTTGAAGTGCGTATCAGGATATTACCCGGATCATATAAGCATCTGCTGGATGAAAATAAAACGAATGTGTCGCCTTTTCGCCCCGGCATGTCAGCAACAGTTGATATTCAAACTCAAAAAGTTTTCAATGTAGTGTCAATACCTATTCAGGCCGTCATAATACGTGATATCGACCTGCAAAAAAATGATAGTATCAAAAATGAAGGCCCGCACACAAACAATGCCACAAGAAAACAAGCTTCCGGCTCGGGTGAAGCTGTATTTCTGTTTGATAATGGTACGGCAAAACTAGTGCCGGTAAAATCGTCGATACAGGATTTGAATTATATTGAAATAAAAGAGGGATTAAATGAAGGCGACGAAGTTATAACCGGTCCTTACAGGGTAGTATCTGCAACTTTAAATGATGGTGACCTGGTAAAGAAAATGGAACGGCAACCGCTGTTTTCCGATGAATAATATTGGTTTAACATGGATTTTTTATTGCTTATAGAAACTTCTACAAAGGTATGTTCGGTGGCTCTTTCAAGGGAGGGAAAAATTATTGGTATAACAGAAGAAAACAACCCTGATTATTCACATTCAAAGCAACTGACCGTCTTTATCAGGAAAGTCGTTGATGAAGCCGGTATTTCTATTGACGACCTTGACTCGGTTGCGGTAAGCCGCGGACCTGGCTCCTATACCGGGCTCAGGATAGGAACATCAGTAGCCAAAGGATTGTGCTACGCATTAAATATACCTTTAATCAGTGTTGATACGCTTAAAGCAATGACTATTATGATGTTAAATTCACCAAAGGCCAGGCAAAAAAAAGAAAAAGATGTTCTTTTTTGCCCTATGATCGATGCCCGGAGGATGGAAGTCTATAATGCTGTATATGACCATGGCCTGAAAGAAATAAAGCCCGTTTCCGCAGATGTTGTAGATAATAATACATTCAGGAAGTTATTAAAAGATAACGTTGTATGGTTTTTTGGCGATGGTGCTGCAAAATGCCGCCCGGTAATAAGATCCGCCAATGCATACTTCTGCGATGATGTCTTACCATCCGCAGCAGGAATGGCACCGCCGGCTTATGAGAATTATTTAAAGAAGAATTTTGTAAACACAGCCTATTTTGAGCCATTCTATTTAAAAGACTTCGTTGCAGAAAAATCAAAAGTGAAAGGTTTATCTGACTGACTTTTTTATATTTTTGTTATAATAATTCAATTTCGGTGAGGTCGTATATATTATCCATATTAAAAAACAAATTCTTCATTGCTTTTGCAGCGGTAATGGTGTGGCTTATATTTTTTGAACATAATAGTATTATCCATCAGTGGAGAACAAACAGAAGCATAAGGGAATTAAAGAAAGAAAAGGCCTTTTATAAAAGGGAAATTTACAAAGACAGTATAGCTATAGAGGAGATAAAAAATGACCCTGAGGCTCTTGAACGGCTTGCCAGGGAGAAGTATTATATGAAAAAAGAAGGTGAATATATTTATATAATTGAAGGGATTGAGGATTGATTATTTTTTCCTTATTTACATTAAAAAAGCTGCCCCATAATGTTTGAGGCAGCTTTTTTTCATTCAATTCAACTGTTTAACTGCGGTTTTTTTTACATCATTCCTCCCATTCCTCCCATTCCTTGAGGGGGCATTGCAGGTTCATTTTCTTTTTCTTCTTTTATTTCTGAAAGGACACATTCGGTGGTCAGCAACATTCCAGCAACGGATGATGCATTTTCGAGTGCCACGCGTGTTACTTTAGTCGGGTCAATGACGCCTGCTTCATATAGGTTTTCATATACTTCGGTACTAGCATTGAAACCAAAGTCATCTTTTCCTTCCTTAACCTTTTGCACTACTATTGAACCTTCCATGCCTGCATTTTCAACGATCAAGCGCAATGGTTCTTCAAGTGCTCTTTTGACTATTTCAACTCCGATGGCCTGGTCATCGTTTTCGACATTGATTTTTTCGAGTGCAGGAATGGCTCGCAGATATGCAACACCACCGCCGGGGACAATACCTTCTTCGACAGCTGCCCTTGTAGCATTAAGGGCATCATCGCAACGGTCTTTCTTTTCTTTCATCTCGACCTCACTGGCTGCACCGACATATATTACCGCAACACCACCGGCAAGCTTGGCTAACCTTTCCTGAAGCTTTTCCTTGTCATAATCGGAGGTGGAATTTTCGATCTGGGCTTTTATCTGATTTACGCGTGCTTTTATTGCATCCGGTTCACCCTTGCCGCTGACAATAGTAGTATTATCCTTGTCAATGGTAATCTTTTCGGCTTGACCAAGGTGAGACAGGTCTGCATTTTCAAGCTTGTACCCTTGCTCCTCTGAAATAACGACACCACCGGTAAGGATGGCAATATCTTCAAGCATGGCTTTTCTTCTGTCGCCAAAGCCCGGCGCTTTAACAGCTACAATCTTTAATGACCCACGCAATTTATTGACAACCAAAGTAGCAAGCGCTTCACCATCAACATCTTCAGATATTATCAATAGTGGTTTGCCACTTTGCCCCACTTTCTCCAGAATAGGAAGAAAGTCTTTCATAGTACTGATCTTCTTGTCATGTATCAAAACATAAGGGTCTTCATAAACCGCTTCCATCTTTTCGGTATCAGTTACAAAATAAGGTGAAATATAACCCCTGTCGAACTGCATACCTTCAACCATTTTAACGCTTGTTTCAGTACCCCTTGCTTCTTCAATGGTAATAACACCTTCTTTTTTAACCTTACCCATTGCTTCAGCAATGAGCTTCCCGATAGACGAGTCGTTGTTGGCAGAAATTGTTGCTACCTGCTCAATCTTTTCATTTGAATCGCCCACTTCTTTTGATTGCGACTTAAGGTTTTCAATTACTTTGTCGACAGCCAGGTCTATACCTCTTTTCAGTTCCATCGGATTAGCACCTGCGGTAACATTTTTCAAGCCGTTATTAAAGATTGCCTGGCTGAGCACGGTTGCAGTTGTTGTTCCATCACCGGCTACATCAGCCGTTTTACTTGCAACCTCTTTTACCATTTGCGCACCCATATTTTCAATAGCATCAGGTAAATCAATATCCTTGGCTACCGTAACACCGTCTTTAGTCATGAAAGGTGGGCCAAACTTCTTGTCTATAATCACATTACGACCTTTAGGTCCGAGTGTTATCTTCAATGCGTCAGATAACTTATTAACGCCTGTTTGCAAACTACTGCGGGCATCAAAGCCAAATTTTATATCTTTTGCCATATTTTATTAAGTTTTAGTTTTCTGTTAAACAAATTTTTTAAAATTATCAGATTTCAATAGAGTAAAACTGAAAAGTTGAATTAAATAATTGCATAAATATCGCTTTCGCGCATAATGAGATAATCTTTACCGTCTATGGTAATTTCCGTTCCGGAATATTTTCCGTAAAGGACATTATCACCGGATTTGACAGTCATAGGTTCATCTTGTTTACCCTTTCCACAAGCAACAACGGTTCCTTTCTGGGGCTTTTCCTTTGCAGTATCCGGAATTATTATGCCTCCTGCTGTTTTCTCTTCAGCTTGTTCGGGCTCAACCAATACGCGGTCAGCCAAAGGTTTTAAATTTACACTTGCCATATCAAAATATTTTTTAGTTAAACATTAAAAAAAGATTTTTCCTCAATTGTGTTCTCAGATATCATGCCAAATGTTTTTTTCTGCAACAATATTGTCAATTTTGCACATAATTTTACAAAAACAAAAAAAATGTCAAAATGCTATGACATTATGACATTTTTTATGGCATATTTGATAAACTAAATGATCTTTTTACGCATTCTTAATCCTCCGGTTGTTCGGGTATCATTTCTTCGGGCGGAGCAGGGGATGACAGGTCAATTGGCTCTACATCCTGAGCCGGCACCCTGTCCTGTAATTCACTTCGTATTGCTTCCCTTTCTCCTGACCTTGGTATCACAAAAGTGGAAGTAAGCGTCAGAATCAACAAAATAATTGCAAGTGCCCAGGTAGCTTTCTCAAGAAAATCAGTAGTTTTTCTCACTCCCATAACCTGCTGGCCACCACCGCCAAATGTTGACGAAAGACCGCCCCCCTTGGCATTTTGAGCAAGCACTATAAGCACAAGCAATATACACGTGATAAGAATTAAAACCGAAATTAATATGAATGTTCCCATTATCTATTTAATTATGTTGTTTTTTTTACTTGTTTGATTTTTTTTGCAAAGATACTACTTTTTTCCGGGAATTTCAAGCTCAATTTGTTATAAATATTTAAAGCACTGTCAATTTTCCCTTGCTTGAGATAAATTTCGGCCAGTGTTTCGGAAATTATATCATCATTAAACTGAACACTATCAGATGAGAGGTCTTTTTTGGGCTGGCCGGTTTTTTTTGGTGAACTGATACGTGGTTGCTTACAAATGAATTTTTCAATTATCTCATCGCTTCTTGAATTCCTTTTGGATTTGTCTTTATGGCTTAAACTTACAGTTGGTATAACCGGGGCTTCTTTTTTTCCTTCACTGTTTCTGCTTTTCAATGACTTAAGGCGGTTCGACACGATTTTTTCAAGCTGTTTTCTGTGATCTTCCTTACCATCATCTTTGTTTATTTTATTACCGGGTATTTCCTCTTCGTATTGCCTGAAGCCGGGCCCGGGAGTTTCATCTTCATGTTTGGCATACCCGGCAGTTGGAGCTAAATTCTCATTATCATCAGTCGCAGGGATACTTTCCGTATCCTGTTGCCCGGAAAAATATTCATGCCTGCCCTGATTTTTTTCGTGAAGGTTTTTTTCTGAAATATAGTTTTGAAACTGATGTCTGTCAATTGAATAAGCCGAAGCAAGATTTACCTGTTTTTCGAATAAGGCGCTCTTATTTTCCTGGTAACATTTAGCGAGTATAATTTGAGCAATTTGACAATAGGGATATTTATCACAAAGCTCTTCAAGGAATTTCGTGGTTTCCATATCGGGTAAATATGGATTTTTTATTATTTCTGCAAATCTTTGTTTTTGCATATTTTTGTTATATGAACCATTAAGGTACTACCATTGTACAACGGATGCGTTGAAAATATCATCTGCAAGTTCTTCGTTAATTTTATCAATAGCTTCGTCTTCAACTTGCGACAAGCTCATATTGCTGGGATAATCATAATATCTTGAAAAAGTACGTTCGAAGCTACCGTCAGGGTCATGAAGGTTTTCAAATACAACTCTTATCGTTATAAGCAACCTGTTTTGTGCGGCAACATCACCGGCTTCTATGGATACCGGCTGTGTTGTGTAACCCGTAATGGCACCTTCGAAATGTAAATCACCGTTCGATTCTACAAGATTAAGATTTGTCTGCCTCATGAATTTGTCCTGAAGCGTCTCTGTAAAACGCTGGCTTAAGGTCGGCTGCACAACCTGGGCATGATTCGGGAAAAAGCTGACCGATACCGTCTCAGCCTCAGGTGGAATAGATGCGCCGGTAAAAGAATAAAAACCACATCCCTTCAATATAATGGCAGCTGTTAATAAACCCAGAAAAATCAATGTTTTGTTTTTCATAGTTTTCGCTATTGCAGGTTAAAAACGATCTTTTATTTCATAAATTATTGAAACGCTTGGGTTGATAATATAAAATTACTGCCTTTTAATACCAATAATGTCAAAAAATTATAATTATTGTTGGCGGGTTTGCGAGAATTTTTATGTTATTACAAATATATCATACTGTGTTATTTAAGAGTTATTGTAGTTATTCGGCAACCCGCGGGCAAACCGGGCAGGCGTTATGTCAGCGTTATTTTTTTCACAAACATCCACACGGTAAGTATAGCCATTAGGGCAATAGCCACAGATGCTGCGATCACAACAGACATAACCGGCAATTCATCACCCAGGCGATTGATCATTATACCTATAAAAGCCCATATTACAGCCAGTCCTATAAACGGGTTATCCAGCCTGTAAAGTGTTAACGCTGTGATTATCAGCCCGGCAAAGATCATTATGACAGCCCAGTTGGCCTCTGAAATTCCCCATGCGCCCCAGTTGTAATTTACCAAAAGTGCTGTTACGTTAGCTATTGTGGCTATGCAAATCCATCCGAGGTATATACCAAAAGCCGCCTTAGTAAATCCTGCCGGTTCGCCCTTCAATTGCAAGTTTATGTAAGCCAGCGCCGCCAGCAATCCCAACATTAATATCAACGACAAAGGCAGCTTTTCATAGTGCCATGCTACTATCCATAATGCGTTAAGAAGACAGCTTATGGCAAATGCCCATCCAACAGACCCTGCAATATCCCTGTTATAACCCCAAAATTGAATGACCACAAAAACCAACAGCAACAAGTATATAACACCCCATATTGAAAAGGTGATACCTGCCGGGACAAACAAGTTTGAGTATTGCTCCGATATCTCACCTGTGGTTTTGCCGTTGAGCGGAAGAGCATTGGCGAGGTAGTTCATGACTACCATCACCAAAAACATTATGACATTTACTATTTTCATCTGTTCAGGATTTGTTCTTTAGCACGATAACCAAATTATTATTAAATATCATACTCTTTAATCTTACGGTATAGTGTTCTTTCGGATATCCCCAGTTCACGTGCAGCCTTTTTTCGTCTGCCGTTATGTTTTTGCAATGCTTTTATTATCAGGTCTTTCTCTTTTTTTTGCAGTGACAGGCTTTCTTCAAGAAATTCCTGTCCGGAATCTTCATATTTATCAACTATCTGCGAATCATCGCTGTCCCGGCTCAAATCAAGGTTCATTTCATCATCAAACTGCTGTATTTCATGGTCATCATATAATTTATCAATGAGATGTTCATTTTTTTCCTGTAAAACATTTTTCAGGTTACTGTCCTGCAACATCCGGCTAATAACTTTTTTCAGATCAGTTATATCGCGTTTCACTTCAAAGAGCACTTTGTACAATATTTCCCTTTCACTAAGTCCTTCAACAGGTTTAACATCTTTAAGCAATACGGGCAGGTTTGTGCTACCCTGTTCGGTGAGATATTTTTTAAGTGTTTCTTCAGTTATAAGGCGGTTGTTTTCAATTACACAGATCTGTTCCGCAATATTTTTCAGTTGCCTTATATTGCCTGTCCAATGATAGTTTAACAACATATCTTCAGCTTCGGGTGAAAGTTGCAGTGGTGGCATTCGGTATTTTTCGGAGAAGTCGTTTGAGAACTTTTTGAACAGCATAATGATGTCTTCTTTTCTTTCTCTCAGCGGCGGCACCCATATAGGCACGGTATTGAGGCGGTAATAAAGGTCTTCCCGGAATTTTCCCCTGGCTACGACTTCCTTTAGGTTAACATTGGTAGCTGCCACAATCCTTACATCGGTTTTCTGCACTTTTGATGATCCAACCTTGATAAACTCTCCTGATTCCAGGACACGCAGCAGCCTGACCTGTGTCAGCAGCGGCAGCTCCGACACTTCATCAAGGAATATGGTGCCACTGTTGACTTCCTCAAAATAGCCCTTCCTGGCATCATGGGCCCCGGTGAAAGAACCCTTTTCATGCCCGAACAGCTCACTGTCTATGGTGCCCTCGGGAATAGCGCCGCAGTTTACAGCTATATAAGAACCATGCTTGCGCCTGCTGAGATGATGTATGATCTTCGGAAATGCCTCCTTACCTGTGCCGCTCTCACCCGATATCAAAACCGAAATATCCGTAGCCGCTACCTGGCCCGCTATGTCTATGGCACGGTCAAGAAGCTTCGAATGGCCTATAATACCAAACCGTTGTTTTATTGAAGAAATATCCATTTTTTGATACGCTATATTTACGAGATCTCTTTTATCTTATACCTGAAATTCTAAAATGAACTATGAAAAATCACTGCCGAGCG
>PWZB01000090.1 GCA_003567625.1 Bacteroidales bacterium
ATGGCAAAGACGATGCAAGCCCCGTTGTGATGCTGCGCGCCGACCTGGATGCTCTACCAATTGAAGAAAGCAACACCTTTGCGTATCGCTCTGTCAATAAAGGCATTGGGCATCTATGCGGACATGACGGACATATGACAATTTTATGCGGTGTGGCGATGTATCTGCACAAAAATCCGCCTAAAAAAGGCAAGGTAATTCTTTTGTTCCAACCGGAAGAGGAAACAGGGCAAGGCGCGGCAAAAGTCCTTAAAGACCCGCAGTTTATAAAGTTAAAACCCGATTATGTTTATGCTCTTCATAACCTTCCCGGATTTAAAAAAAATTCTATAATACTAAGTAAAAACATTTTTGCATCGGCATCAAAAGGCATTATAATAGACCTTAAAGGAAAATCATCACATGCGGCACATCCCGAACAAGGTAACAGCCCCGCCAGGTTAACAGCCGAACTGATAATTGAACTTGAAAATATACCAAAAAAAGAGAATCTGTTTAAAAATTTTACTCTCGCTACAATCATTCATGCCAAAGTCGGCAACATAGCATTTGGAACTAACCCGGGTAAAGCCCAATTAATGGCAACATTCCGCTCTTATCGCAATGACGACATGGAAAAACTGAAAAAACTTGCCGAAAAACTTATAATGGAAAAAGCCAACAAATACAATATCTCCTGCTCAATAGATTACACCGAAGAATTCCCTGCCACTATTAATGATGAAATTGCAACGAATCATTTATATAATGCTGCAAAACAAGTCAATAAACATATAATTTGGAATGACAAACCTTTCAGATGGTCGGAAGATTTTGGTAACTTTACCAATAATTACAAGGGAGCTTTATGGGGTTTGGGTGCAGGAATCGATCATCCAAGTTTGCATAATTTTGATTACGACTTTCCGGATGAGATCATTGAAACGGGAATTAAAGTTTTTGTAAACCTGCAGGAAAGTTTATTTGAAAAAGTTTAAAATGCCGGAAAAGAATCGTCAAACAAGGGAATTAAAAGATAATTAAATTTCCGGATTCGGCCTTAACACCTGGACCATTATTAATACTAAAATCTTATAAAAAAATAAAAATATGTTCCACACATCTTACATTGAATTGAGCAAATCGGCATACCGTAATAACATTAAGTATTTACGAAAAATAATAGGCAAAGAGACAAAATTTTCATCTGTTATCAAAGGCAATGCATACGGGCATGGTATCGAGAATATCATCCCAATGGCAGAAAAGATGGGTGTTGACCATTTCTCGGTTTTTTCTGCCAATGAAGCCTTTGAAGCACTAAAATTCAAATCAGAATCATCCGGATTAATGATCATGGGATTATTAGATTATGAAGAAATCGAATGGGCTGTAAAAAATGATATTGAATTTTTTGTCTTTGACCCGGGAAAACTTGAAAAAGCAATTGAAATTGCCAAATCTCTTAAAAAGAAAGCACACATTCATCTGGAAGTTGAAACAGGTTTCCACCGCACCGGATTTGAATACAACTATATGCCAAAACTTATTGAATTTATGAAGAAAAACCGGGATCATTTTGTTTTCGAAGGTTTGTGCACACATTATGCAGGGGCCGAAAGTATTACAAATTATGTAAGGGTAAAGAATCAAATCAGGATATTCCATAAGTTCAACAGGTATTTCCAACGTCACAATATTATACCGAACAGAAGACACACCGCAAGTTCTGCCGCCACCTTAACCTATCCTAACACCATAATGGACATGGTACGTATAGGAATTGCCCAGTATGGTTTTTGGCCAAGCCCCGAAACACATATGTACCGGTTTCGTAAAAATCCATCCGAGAGCAATTATCTGCGACGACTCATTTCATGGAAAACAAGAGTGATGGCAGTTAAAGAAGTAGAGCCGGGTGAGTTTATAGGATACGGCACGTCTTTTCTGGCAAACAAAAAGATGAAAATAGCGGTGTTACCGGTAGGATATGCCAATGGATTCAGCCGTTCTCTAAGCAACACGGGAAGAGTTCTTATAAAAGGAAGAAGAGTACAGGTTATTGGAATAGTTACCATGAACACCATGTCCGTTAATGTTTCAGACTTGCCCAACGTTGAAAAAGGTGATGAGGTTGTATTAATTGGCAAACAAAGAAGATTAAGCATAAGCATATCATCATTCTGCGAAATGAGCGATCAACTCAACTATCAATTGCTGGCAAGATTGCCCGCAAACATTCCCAGATATATCGTGTAATGACAAATAACAGGTCAAAATACAAATTTTCGATATTGGTTTTTACCATTTACCAATTTACAACTGAATAAGTTCCTAACCATAATGAAAAAATGCAGAATTACGACATTTTTACACCATTAATTTTTGCCACACTGTTATTATTTGTTCAATACAAATAAAATAAAACCGACACAGTGATGTATATTTGTACTTTAAAAATCATACGGTAATTTTTTAATTGAACAATTTAAAGCATAAGCCATATAATGTTTTTTAAAGATATAATTGGTCAGGATAAAATCAAGAAACAGCTCATAAATAATGTCAACAACAATCGTATAAGTCATGCCCAGTTGTTTGCCGAACAGGAAGGTGGAGGTGCTTTGGGTATGGCTTTTGCATATGCCCGGTATATAAATTGCAATGATCGTACAGAAGCTGATAGTTGCGGTGTATGTGTTTCTTGTCTTAAATTCAATAAATTAGCTCATCCCGACTTGCATATTTTCTTCCCAACAGCACCCACAAAAGACACCAATGGTGTTAACAGCAAGTCTTATATCGATAAATTCAGGGAAGCTGTTCTGGATTCGCATTACATGTCACTTTCAAAATGGTACGACCATATAGGTATAGAAAAAAAACACGCTATCATTAATGTAAATGATTGTAATGAAATAATACACCTTGCAAACATTAAAACTTATGAAAGTAAATATAGAATATTTGTCGTTTGGATGGCAGAAAAGCTTCAATACAGGGCAGCGCCAAAACTTTTAAAAATAGTAGAAGAACCCCATGATAACACTATTTTTATTTTTATTACACACGACCCTAATCAGCTACCTGAAACCATACTGTCACGCCTGCAATTTATACGTTTCCCTCCCCTGGGCAGACAAGAAATCAAAAATGCATTGATTGAAAAATATGGATGTAGCCGGGAAGTTGCTTCAAATATAAGTTTTCAGGCTTCGGGCAACTTTTCCGAAGCACTCAACCAATATCAACTCAGCCAACCTGAAGAAATATTTTATTTGTTCAGAAACTGGATGCGATCGTGCTATAATTTAAAAACCGAAGAAATTTTTGACCATATTGATAAAATAGCATCCTTTGGACGAGAAAAACAAAAATCTTTTCTCAAACTGGGATTGAAAATAATCAACCAATGCTTAATGTTAAATTATAATGCCATTGATTCATTAAAACATTTTGATGAAGAATCCGGTTTTTTGTTTAAATTTTCAAAAAAAGTCAATCACAAAAACATTATACCCATGGCAAATTGTTTAAATGAAGCAATATCCCATATAGATAGAAATGCTAACGGGAAAATTGTATTTGCAGACTTGTCATTTAAGGTACACAAATTTTTTAAAGAAGGCTCAAATTGATTAATTTTGTAAAAAAATTGAGTTTTGGATAACAACAATAACAGCTTTATATCAAGGGGGTGCAAGCGTGCACCTGACCCGCAAAATAAACAATGGAAGGTTTATTCGCCATCGTGCGCCAAGCTTAATTCAATAAATTGGCTGAAAAAGATTAAAACACCTGAAAGCCAGGATTCGACTGAGGCTGTTGAGGTCAGGCTTAAAAACAGCCACAAAGATTTCTTCAGTGCACCGGTCGAACTGAATCTTGAAGAAGGAGATATCGTAGCACTTGAAGCTTCGCCGGGTCACGAAATCGGCATTGTTACACTTAAAGGAGAAGCAGCCAAACTCCAAATGAGAAACAAAAATATTGACATCAACACCGAATTAAAAAAAGTTTATCGTAAGGCCAAGATATCCGATGTTGAAAAATGGGTTTCTGCTGTCAACCGTGAAAACCAGACCATGTATAAATCAAGGGGAATAGCTGCCTCACTTGATCTTTCAATGAAAATCAGCGATGTAGAATATCAGGGGGATATGACAAAAGCAATATTTTATTATACCGCTGATGACAGGGTTGATTTTCGCGAGTTGATCAAAGTTTTAGCCGATACTTTCAATGTTCGGATTGAAATGCGACAGATTGGGATGCGCCAGGAAGCAGCACGTTTGGGCGGTCTTGGCTCTTGCGGACGCGAATTATGCTGTTCTACATGGCTGACTAACTTCAGGTCGGTAACTACCAGTGCTGCAAGAACTCAACAACTTACACTTAACCCTCAAAAATTAGCAGGACAATGCAGTAAACTGAAATGTTGTATAAATTTTGAAAACGACTGTTATCTCGATTATGCAAAACATTTGCCGGATCCAAATATAATCCTCGAAACAAAAAATGGCAAGGCAGTGTTCAAAAAACCCGATACCCTCCATCATAAAGTTTACTATGCATACGAACACGTGCCGGAACAAATGGTTTTAATTACTTCAAAAAGGGCTTGGGATATAATAGCTATGAATCAAAAAGGAATTATACCCGAAGAACTTGAAGAATCAACAATAATGGAAGAGGTTGAAGAAAACATTGACATGATTAACCCCGAAGAAGAAAGTGTTGAAAGATTCGACAAACCAAAAAAAACAAAAAAAAGACGTGGCAAGAAGAAAAAAGTCAAAAAAAATAACAGCTCTTTTATATAAATAAATATACACTTGCAATCAATTGACGGAGGTTATGTATTTTTCAAGGTTAAATATTTTTAGAAAACATTCGGCAATTAATAATAAACTCAAAATCTTTTCTTTGAAATAATGTAAAAAACTTATTTTTTCTATGAACACAAGATTGTTTTTTGTTTTAAATAATATTATTCTTTCAATTATTTTTCTTTTTATTGGTTGTGACCGCAATGTGGTTTTTGAAAAAAACAAAAAAATACCACAAATGAAATGGCATTTTGAAGAGAAGATTGAATTTGAAACAACAATAAACGACACAATTAATTTACACAACATATATATTAATGTACGCAACAGCGTTGATTATAAATACATGAACTTCTATATGTTTCTTGATACTGAATTTCCTGACGGGCGTGTAGTGCGCGACACTTTGGAGTGCCTGCTTGCCGACGTCCGGGGTTCATGGACTGGAAAAGGGGTGGGAAAAATTCGTTCAAATCAGTTTTTGATGCGTGAAAATGTTTGGTTCCCTATAGAAGGCAATTACACCTTCAGCTTTGAGCAAGCCATGAGGGAAGAAGTGCTGGAAGGCATTTCTGATATCGGAATTCGCATAGAAAGAAAATAAAAATATTTCTAACGGTTATACGTTTACAAATAAAAATCAACACAATCTAATTTACAATGAATAAAAAAAGAAAGAAAAAATCTTTAAGATATTATGTAAAAGCATTCTGGATTATCTTTTTTGCACCCATTATTTTTGTTTTTTTGTTGTTTTTTGCAATAAATATTGGAATGCTTGGGTCAATGCCTTCTTTTGAAGAGCTTGAAAACACCAGGAGCAACCTTGCCAGTAAGGTTTATTCTGCTGATAGTGTATTACTGGGCACTTATTATATACACAACCGCACCAATATAAATTATGAAGACCTTTCGCCAGATATTGTCAATGCTTTGTTATCAGCAGAAGACATAAGGTTTCACTACCATTCCGGCGTAGATATACGTAGTGTATTCAGAGTTCTGGTACGTACAATAATTGTTGGACAGCGCAGTGCTGGCGGCGGTAGTACCATAAGTCAGCAGCTTGCCAAGAACCTTTTCCCCAGGCAGGAAAACCCCTCAACCCTGGAAATAGTAATTATAAAGCTTAAAGAATGGGTTACCGCTATAAAGCTTGAACGAAACTACACCAAAGAAGAGCTTATAGCAATGTATCTTAATACGGTTGATTTCGGCAGCCATGCATACGGCATTAATTCCGCAGCAAAAACCTATTTTAACAAAAAACCCGGCAATATTAATACTGAAGAAGCCGCTCTGCTTGTAGGAATATTAAAAGCACCGTCATGGTACCATCCGGTCAGAAACCCCGACAGGGCATTCTCAAGAAGAAACGTTGTTCTAAGTCAAATGACTCGTTATGGATATATTGATAAGCATAAATATGACTCTCTTAGGACTTTGCCTGTTGATATGTCAAAGTTTCAGATTCAGGACCAGCATACCGGACTTGCAACATATTTCAGAGAACATATCCGGAAGGAGCTTGTTAAATGGAGCAAAACGCGTTATAAACCCGACGGTACAAACTACAACATCTACAAAGATGGATTAAAGATATACACAACTATTGATTCACGAATGCAAAAATACGCTGAAGAAGCTATCAAGGAACATTTAAAGGAATATTTGCAACCGATATTTTTTGAGCATTGGGAAGGATATCCTGATGCACCATTTGGCTCAGATTTGACCCCTGCCGAGATAAATAGAATATACTCACTGGCTATCAGGAGAAGTGACAGGTATCGTAATATGAAAAGCAAAGGATTACCTCAAGATTCTATTATGAAGTCATTTAACACACCCGTAAGAATGAGGGTTTTTTCCTGGGAGGGCGATATAGACACTGTTATGACACCAATGGACTCAATACGGTATTATAAACATCATCTTAATTCCGGATTGATGGCCGTAGAGCCTTACACTGGGTATGTAAGGGCATACGTGGGAGGCAATGATTTCCGGCATTTTAAATACGACCATGTAACAGGCAGCAGAAGGCAGGTGGGCTCTACTTTCAAACCTTTCCTTTATACTTTAGCCATGCAGGAAGGAGAAAGTCCTTGTACCAAAGTACCCAATTCACCGGTAACTTTCAGGTTACACGACGGTTCTGAATGGACACCAAAAAATGCAACCGATGACCGCGAAGGAGAAATGGTAACGCTAAAATGGGGCCTCGCCAACTCTGTCAATTATTTATCTGCTTTTCTTATGAAAAGGTATAACCCGCAAGCGGTAATAAAGCTTGTCAGACGAATGGGTATAGAAAGCCACATTGACCCCGTACCGGCCCTGGCATTGGGTACTCCTGATATTTCCGTTTATGAAATGACCGGGGCAATGGCAACTTATGCCAATAAAGGGATTCATATTAAACCGACCTTTATAACACATATAGCTGATAACAACGGTAATCTTATAGAATCTTTTATTCCTTCACAGGAAGAAACCATGAATGAACAAACCGCATACCTTATGCTTGAATTGCTTAAAAACGTTGTAGATGATGGCACAGGGAGAAGGCTAAGGTTCAAATACGAATTTACTAACCCAATTGCAGGTAAAACAGGCACAACACAAAATAATTCCGATGGCTGGTTCATTGGGCTTACACCCGACCTGGTTACAGGGATTTGGGTAGGCTGCGAAGACAGGGGCGCAAGATTCAGATCAATAACTCTCGGACAAGGAGCAAATATGGCACTTCCTATATGGGCAAAATTTATGAAAAGAGTTTATGCCGACGATAAACTTGATGTTACAATGGGAGACTTTGAAAAACCTTCACGACCTCTGACCGTTGAAACGGATTGCTCCAAATACCAACAAACCGATGACTTTAAGAATATCTTCAGCCCCGACATATTTTAACCCGGCAGTTTAATTAGTAACCGTCTGTAATGTCAAACTTTTTTGAATAACGAATATTGATTACTCACTTAATATTTTATTTTATTTGGTGTTCGTGAGATCGCAATGTTATTCCCTTCGGTCATTGTCTCCCTTTGGTCGGCACGCTAAGTTAACGATTTTTGATTATAAACAAATTTTAATTAAGGTTTGCCCATAAACTTAATATATCACTCGTCCGGTTGCCCGTTCTGTTATACATCTATATAATCATACCCGTTCCAACGGTATCATAGGTTGCTTCATCTATCAGAATTACGCTTCCTGTAATGCGATTGAGCTTATATTTATCAAAGAAAAAAGGTTTGGTTGTTCGCAATGACACCCTGGCTATATCATTCATTCCGACTTCTTTATCGTCCTGGATACGGTGAAGTGTGTTAACGTCTATTTTGTACAGTACGTTTCTTATAACACATCTGGCTTGGCTTGTAGTATGTTTTATTATATACTTGCTGTTAACTGCGAGCTTTTCAGGGCACATCCAGCATATCATAATATCAAGATCCTGGCTGATTTCAGGGACATTGTTCTCTCGTACTATCATATCGCCACGGCTTACATCCAATTCATTTTCCAAACGGATGGTAACCGACATAGGTGCAAAAGCTTCTTTAATTTTACCCCCAGGCCCGTCAATATCTTTTATATAAGTAGTAAATCCCGATGGCAAAATCATAACCTTTTCTCCCGGCTTGTAGATACCACCCGCAATACGGCCGGCATATCCTCTATAATCGTGATATTCATCCGACTGCGGACGAATAACATATTGCACAGGAAAACGACAATCAACAAGGTTCAAATCGCTGCCAATATGAATTGTCTCAAGTAGATACATCAAGGTACTCCCGCCATACCATGGCATTTTTTTCGATTTATCAACAACATTATCACCATGCAATGCACAGATAGGGATAAATTGTATATCCTGAATGTTAAGTTTTGAAGCAAAAGCCTGGAGATCGCTTTTAATTTTCTCAAATACACTCTCGCTATAATCAACCAGGTCCATTTTATTAACACAAATAACAAGATGAGGTATACCAAGAAGTGAAGCAATAAAAGCGTGTCTTTTGGTTTGCTCAATCATGCCTTTTCTCGAATCGACAAGAATTAATGCAAGGTTTGCGGTTGAAGCACCCGTGACCATATTCCTGGTATACTGAACATGCCCCGGGGTATCGGCTATTA
>PWZB01000061.1 GCA_003567625.1 Bacteroidales bacterium
CCGCAGATGTCGCAGATTTTCGCTGATAAATTTAATTGATTATCAGGAATTTATAATCTGCGCATATCAGCGAAATCTGCGGGAAATAATATTTTTGGACTTTTTAGAGTGGACTCATTGTTAAAAAAATGAATTATTTATCCTATTTTTATTCATTATTAAAATATTTTTTTTATTTTTGATCCCTAAATAATAAATTTTTACTTATTAACCTAAATTTTTAATCTATGAAACGAATTATTTATCTATTAATCGGAGGTTTGCTCCTGGGGAATGTTTCTTTCGGACAAGCCGTTGACGACAGGGCCGTTGTACCTGTTGCTGTTACCCTTAGCTCCATTCTACGCTTAAATGTTGTTTCGGGTGGTAATGTCGAGTTTAGCTTCATCACCCTGGCTGACTACCAGGAAGGCATTTTTAACTCAGCACCATACGATACAAGGTTTACAGTTGCTTCTTCTGTTGATTGGGATGTAGTAATGTTTTCCGAAGAAGATGTACTGGTTTCTACGGATGACCTTACAGGCATGGGAATGGAACTTGACAACATCGGATATCATGTCGGAGCTTATGGAGATAATGATGAAACTGTTCTGAATATTCCATCAAGCGACGCAGATCCGTTGCCTCTTACCGCAACCGAAGAAATCATAGTCGGTTATGATGGAACCAACTCCAATGCCGGTGATATAAACGACAATGACTTTACAATTCACTGGAGATGTGGCACAGGAGAAGGAACAATGAATGGCCAGTCTATACTGGAACAACAACTTGCTGCCGACAGGTATGCCACAAATGTGTTTCTGATATTGCAACCCTGGGAATAATATTCATTTATTGCAAAGCTTAATTAAAAAAATGTATTCTAAAAAGCCCGGAAGGTTTATTAAACCAGGTTTTTTGGAAATTTAATCTTGCTGAAAATTTATCTAACAAACAAAACAGACAAATATTTTATGATAATATTTTAATAAATAAAGGTCTGTTTAATTATGGAGCAGCATAAATAAGGCAATTTTAAAAAAGCATTTTTCATAATTTAATATGCTTTTCAAGAATAATGATATTTGCAAAGAATTACTGAATACAGGGGTTTTTCAGGAATAATAATATTTTAACATTTTTAAATTATTTGTTAACCCCAGACCTTGATCCTGTGCATTATGCCCAGTTTCCTGTTATAAACCGGTTTTTGATTCAAATGTTAACAGGTTAAAGAATCATTATAAATGATAATGAAGAAATACTACATATGTACACTGGTAATTATTTCTAATCTTTTCATCAACAACCTGCTCTATGCTCAAAATAACGAACCGGACACTATGATGATCAGAGTTGAAAGTGGGGGTAGTGTAGATTTCAGGTTCAATTCAATGACCAAATATGAGGAAGGTTTAGATTATCAAAACTGGAGCCGGCTGGCAATCTATTTTATAGATGAAGAAAACATCAACCGGAATTGGAACCTCGAATTCAAAGCATCAACAATTCACATTATAGGCGATAGCGGCAAACAACTTGAGCTTGATTATATTTCACTGGTAGCCGAAGATGGTGGCGGTGCAGCAGATCTTTCTGCCTGGATCGAGCCCGAAAAAGAACTGGAAAGCGGATATCAAGCTCTCGTTGTTAATGCACCACAGGGAAGTTTCAACGATAACAAGATCTTTATTACCTACAGATGCGGAAAAGGAGCAAAAATATTACTGGGTGAGCCACCCGGTTATTATGTTGTAGACATCGAATTCAGGGTTACAGCACAATAAAAAATGAAGCAAATTGAAATGAAAATTCACTTCAAATATGTGTTATATATAATTGCTTTAGCTGTTAGCCAAATTAACTCCTTTTCTCAAAATCTTTCAAACTTCGATCTCAATGAAACTGATTTAAAAGCATACTTCAGGCATGAAGACCTCAAAATAGAGCCGGACGAAACATTTTTTAATGTTTTGACCGTAGTTAATAACAGCAACATACCTCATGTAGTAGTAGTGGATTTTAACGTTCCGGTTGGATGGAATATTATTAAGGAAGAAAAACGCAATTATACTATTTATAGCGGTGATTCGCTTTTACTGCCAATCAGGGTTGCCGCAACAAAAGATGTAAAAGGCGAGATAGGTTATTCTATAATAGCATCAGTCAATGACCGCTATGACCATACATTGGCAAACGCTTATTGTTATGTCAAAATACCCAGCTATACAAACCTGAGACTCAGGCCTATTACAAGAATTTCTTATTTTGACCTGGAAACCAGGCAAAGCATGTTAAGTTTTCATGTGGATAACCTGGGCAACGTTGATGAACTGTTGTTTATTAACCTGCGAAGTACAGAAAACGTTACCCTCCCTCACGAAGAGAATAACCAGCTTTTATTTGATTTGCGTATTGAATCAGGTAAAGATACAATTATCACCATACCGGTAAAGCTGGAAGAGGATGAAAGCCTCAATAACCAATCACTTTACAGGGTTGACCTGGAAGCAACGGCAGATGAAAGAAGATATACAACAACTTTTTGGTTCAGGCACCTGTCAGACTTTTATAAGCATAAAATTCCGCCGGGTGAAATTCCTTTAATTGCTGAATTAATGATCCATAACCTTTTCAGTGAATATGACCCATATTTTTCAGGAGCTGTTATGGGTAACATTTTATTTCGCCAGAACAGGGATATCAGCTACAGGTTCAGAGCATACGGAATAGGAAGATCAGATGATTTTATGGATCGCAGCCGGTTCAGGATTTCATATAATGACCCGGTATTTAATGTTATTATTGGTGACATTACAGGTATTCCTCTAAAGCATGGACTGGGAAGAGGTCTGAAATTAAATTACCGCTTTTTGAATCACTACGAGATCAAAACCGTCGCTGCCGAAAATCCATATCGGCCAATAAGAAATTATGGCGGTATCTTTAATGCACGATGGTCAAAATTAGGTCTTAATACAAGATTCACATATACCGAAAACAAATGGCATAACAGCGATGCAAAAGTATATGGAATAGGTGCTAACCTGGCTTTTATCAGAAACCATCATATTACATTCGATGCTGGAGTAAGCGATGTGAATTTCAAATCAGTAAATGAACAGGAAACCGGATTCGGATTCAGAATTAATTATTCAGGCAGGATAAACAATATAAGGATCCGCCTGAGTGAACAGTTCGGCACTACGAATTATTACGGCCATTATATCGGACGTCATAATTTTTTAGGCACAATAAATTATCGCTTTAGAGAGAGCCTTTTGTTTGATCTGATATTTTATGACAGAGTAAATAAACCTGTTGTTGAAACAACTTCAGGAATATTTTCCGATAAATTTCATAGTACCAGGCGAGCCAATTTCAGAACCACAAGATATATCGATGCGGGGTTTGCATTTTATTTAGGTCCTATATATGAAAGACGCGGATCAAATGCATTTCACTTTTACAATGATGGAGACCCCTTTATAACAAATAGTGCAAAATTTGAAGTCGGAGCACGTATCAGGGAAAGCCATACTATGTTTTTCAATCCTTCATTGTCACTCGGATATAGTTTTGTAACCAGTTATTCACAACCAGGAAACGAAACAAATATTCATTACCTGGAAAACAGAAAAGAGTTTTTTACCGCTGATTTCAGCTTTAATTTAAAAAGAGGAAACTGGGGGGCATTTTTAAACTATTTCTATGGCCCGTATGCTTTAAATCAACAATTAACCTATTTTTATCATGACCTTTTCACCCAAAACATCCGCATTATGCCTTATTATGAAAACTTTATCTATAAAAACATAGTAAAGGTTTCATCTAAATTAAATTTTATGTACGACTTTACATTTAAAACTACAAGGTTGCATATGCATAATGAGCTGAATTTCTATTTACCCAGGGGCTTTACGGTATCATTTCTTAATACTCTGGGATACCAGGCATCTACCGACCTTATTACTGAGGACACGTACGATTATTCAAGCACATACTTCGAGATCAGGCTAAAAAAAGATTTCTACTGGAATCAGCCAAGAGTAAAATATCATGATCTGACAATACATTTGTTTAAAGACCTTAACGGTAACCTGAGAAAAGACCCGCATGAGCCGGGCGTCAATAATGTGCTGGTAACTATTTATCGCGAAGATACAAGATACTATGATGAATTCGAAAAAGAATATGAATATGCCGGGCAGTTGGTTAACAACAAGTTGCTTTCAGGAATGGACGGAACCGTTACATACAGAAATCTTGCAGCCGGGCTATACAGGATTGTAATCAATACCGTGGATGGAAAGAACAGCACTTTTTTCCCGGATGAAAATGAATTTATAGTTCACGTAAATAAAGACAAAGAAATTTACGTCCCGTTCCTGGAAAGAAACAAAATTTTTGGCCGGGTTATACTTAACAGAAGCAAATTGTCCACCCTGGGCAGAATAGATGTGTCAAATATCAGGGTAACTGCCGTTGATGCCAGGGACAACACTATATCAACACTTACCGATAGCCAGGGAAAATTTGAATTATATGCTCCAAGCCTTGATGATTATACAGTATCAATACGTGATATTTTTCAGGACCATTTTAACCTGCGGCAAAACGACTTTATAGTACATCTCAATGCCTACAGGCAATTCGAAGTAAATTTTGTATTTGATGAAAGAAGACGCCGCATAGACTTTTATCCAAGTGATGTTGAAGTTGATGCCGATATCATGACCGTAAGGCGTACTAATTTGTATGGATATGTTAAAGACAGGATGACATTACAGCCTTTAAGGGCTACAATTGAAATTGTAGATAATATAACAGGTAGGACCATTGAAACAACCCGGTCGGACAGAAATACCGGCCGGTACAATATAAGTTTCATGACAGGCGAAAATTATTCTTTAATTGTCATTGCTCCGGGTTATTGGTTATATTCTGAAAAACTGGATATCGAACCAACACTTACAATTCAGGATGTAGAAATAGAAGTATTGCTTGAAAACATTATTGTAGGTTCTAAATTTGAACTCAGAAACCTTGTTTTCGATGCAGGAAGTGCTGTAATACCCGATGAAGCTTACCCTGAACTTGACCGGCTGATAGATCAGTTGAAAGAAAACCCCAATGTAAGGATACAAATTGCCGGTCATTCCGACGCACTCGAAGCGATAGATTTTAAAGACCTCTCTGTAAAACGGGCCGAAGCGGTTGCAAAATATATGTTTGAAGAAGGCTTCGGAAACATAGAATACGTCGGATATGAAGCCGGCAGACCGGTCGCACCCGACGATACCGAAGAAAACAGGGCCAGAAACAGAAGAGTGGAAATCACGATCATTGATAAGTAATGGCCTGGTAATTAATCAGAATTGAAAAAGACAATAAATATTTAATTAATATCAAAATGAAAAACTTAAAGTTAATAATCATAACCATCTTATTTTTTTTCACATCCTGCGAAGATGATGTAAAATTCAAATTTGATCTGGACGATCTTACCGGCACAAAGTGGGGAGTTCCCGATATCATCGAATTAGCACCTGATGTGACGGAATACGATCTCTCAGCGCCTACCATTTTTTATGAAGACGGAAACATGACAATTGGCGATTCAAGATATGATTTCTGGAGAATAAGAAATTCGCAAAGCCTCCATATAGAAAGAATAGCTGAAATATGGTTAATTATAGAACTTACACCTGATAAACTGCATGTAGAAAAAAGCAAATACCCTTCAGGCAAATTTCTCTTAAGATGTGTATATCCTTCTATAGAAGAAAAATAAATTATAATTTTGCATAATTATGAAACATTTTATTACTATATCTTTGTTCCTGTTGTTTATTTCATTCAATGCGGGATCGCAAAAAGTATTCAGTGTACAATACAGGCACCAGGCCGATGTTAAAGTTTATGTTGTTGACTACCGGCATCAGGCCGACTTGTGTGTTTATAAGGTTGACTACCAACACCAGGCGGGAAGTAATAACGGTAACTGGTTTTTTGTTGACTACAGGCATCAGGCTGATAAAACCATTTACTTTGTTGACTACTCGCATCAGGCTGATGTTCAAATATTTTTTGTCAACTACCGGCACCAGGCCGGCTGGATCAATAAAGCCAAAAAGCATTGGTTTTTCTAAGCTTGTTCAAAATCATTATCTATGTCTTAAAGAAGCGCCTGAGCTTGTGTGAATTTCTTTTAATTCAGGTTCACCATAATAACGGATATTGCTACCCGATGATGCATTTACGCTTAAAGTCTTCACTGCACGCACCTCAAGAATTGAACCGGCTGTTGCATGTAATTTAACATCCTGCGCTGCCAGGTCCTTTGCAATTAAATTGCTGCCTGCTTTTGCGGTTACAAATAAATCTTCACACTGGCCTTTTAGCCTGGCAATCGAACCTGCATTTATCTCCATATTCAACACTTCAAATTCCCCATTAACCTCAAAACGACTCCCACCATTCGCCGTAAGATTTATATCACCCTGTATTACAGGTTTCTCTGTCTGAAAACGACTTCCACCCGACAAACTGACCTCATCCAAATATTCCCGGGAAACATGAACTTTCAGATTTCTTACCCTGATATCACGGTTGTGCGAAATATTCAATATGCCATTTTCAACATCTGTTTTTATATGTTCAATCAAATTACTGTCGGCCTCAATAACAACCTCCTCTGCCCTGTTTTGAGTAAAATATACAGTTATATTGCCTGCAACATACAGGCTGTTAAATGGTTTAACATCACGCAACTCTTTCCGGATATTTCCGTCACCCCTCTTCAACCATTCCAACTCCGTCATTAAAATACCCCTGAAATGTACGGCCGCAACAGTAATAGCAGCCAATACCAGCAAAAAAGCCGTTAATAATACAATATTACTTTTTTTCATGACTAATTTTTTTATTAATTATTTATTAATTATTCTGATCTTTATATTCTTTCTCGTACAACTCCTCCATCTCTTTGCACGAGAAATTAAGAAGTTTCATAGTTTTAAAAAAAGCGGGCATTTCCTTTTCAATAAAATCATTTCTTTTGAGTTTCAGAGCTTTGCTATGCCCATCTTCAGCAACAAAGTAGCCTATTCCCCTTTTATTATAAATTATACCCTTATCCTGCAAATAAATAAAAGCCCGCATAGCAGTATTTGGATTGACCTCCATAGCCACAGCAATATCCCTTACCGATGGAATCCTGTCGTGAGTTTTCCACTTGCCAAGCAATATATTTTCGCAGAAATAATCCGCAATTTGCATGTAAATGGCTTGTTTTTCAATGAATTCCATGATCACACCTGCCTTTCTTTTAATCTTAAATAGCTGACAATAAGAAAAAACGGCCCAATAACATACCAGAATAAAACTGACATAATTGTACTTATAGTTTCTGGGCTCGCAAGACTTAATTCAATATCGGCCGGGCCAATAAAAACCATGTCCTGGGGTTTGATGATTGCAAAAACCATTATCATAATCCAAATAAAAAGAATGATATAGACTACAAAAACGGAAAGCAAAGTTTTTAAAAAATTAAACTTCCTGAAATAGACACTGCCAAGCAAAAATATGGTTTGAGTAACCAGGTAAACGCCTGTTATTGTCATAGCCCGCTCAGATAAAGGATTGAACAACTGCAGGCTTCCTTCGAAAAGCAAATTTAAAACCCCGCTTATTATAAAGCTAATCAAGAATATTAGTACCAGGGAAACTATCGCGAAAAAAACCGAACTCATCAGCCACCCGGCTATCAGCTTTTCTTCTGTTCTGGCAGGTAAAGTAAGATAATACTGGCTTTTTACGGGCGATTGTAATTCATTAAAAATATTGCTTGTAAAAATATACCCGCCGACAAAAAGAATAACGAAACCAAGTGACGTGAATAAACCAAGGTTAAAGTAGCCACCCGATGCTATAACCTGCAAAACAAATACTCCCAGCAAAAAGCCTCCCGCCGCCGCAATACCTATTGTCCATGGCTTAATACTCATTATAAGCTGCCTGTAAATAATCTGAAATGTCCTTTTAATATTAAATCTGTTTATGTTTTCCATGATTGCTGATTTTTAAAATTCATTATTGATTTTTTCGGGATTATTTATAACTCCATTGAAGAGAAGCTCCATATCAACGTCACTCTCTTTGCCTTCGTTACGGCAAATCGCAGCTTTACCACCTAAGATATCTTCGGCATAGATCACTTCATACTTCTCTTCATCTTTTATCTTTCCAAAAACGAATTTTTTGGAAATATCTTCAATGCTTTGATCAAATATTATTTTGCCTTCATCAATGATGGTCACCTGATCAATTATATTACCCAGGTCGCGCACCTGGTGAGTTGAAATAAGAACACACCTGTTTTCATCTGCAGAGGAAGCTATAATACGGCGAAACTGACTCTTTGACGGAATATCAAGGCCGTTCGTAGGCTCATCCATCAACAATAAACGTGTGTTGGTTGCCAATCCGAAAGCAATAAGGAATTTCTTCTTCTGGCCATACGACAATGTGGTAAGCTTTTGTCCATTGCTTATCTGAAACTCCTCCATGTACTTTGACATTTGAAGATCGTCAAATTTTGGAAAAAAAGGCGAATTAATAGTGATAAAAGCCTCCGGTGAAACAGCTGGCAAGTCAAACTCCTCGGGAATCATAAAAATGTCCGCCAACATACCCGGCTTACGACCGGCAGCATGCTCATCGAAAACCATGCATTTGCCTTTTTTGGGAAACAGAAGCCCTGACATATGCTTAAGCAAAGTGGTCTTTCCCGCACCATTCTTGCCGAAAAGACCATATATCCTGCCTGCAGAAAGACGCATGCTGAGGTCATCAAACAACAACCCTTTCCTCCTGTAATTAAAAGTTAAATTTTCAATATTTA
>PWZB01000107.1 GCA_003567625.1 Bacteroidales bacterium
GCTGATAAATATAATTGATTATCAGGAATCTATGATCTGCGTATATCAGCGAAATCTGCGGGAAACAATATTTTGGGACTTTTTAGTGTGGACTTAATTTTAAAACTTTTGATACACCCTCCTGATAAATATCTTCACAGAACCTTTAAAAAATTATTAACCGATATGCACAGACATATCATTTATTGAAACAAAAAACGTATATTCGCATAAAATAACATTATGGAAAAAGATTTCAGGTTCAAAAAAGTTGATATTGAAAATATACGGGACAATTTTTTCAGTCTTATGTCTGAAGACTGGATGCTGGTATGTGCCGGCAATATGGAATCATATAATATCATGACCGCGAGCTGGGGTACATATGGCATACTCTGGAACAAACCTGTTGCTGTTTGCTTCATAAGACCGCAGAGATATACCTTTCAGTTTACGGAAAAAAACCCCTCTTTTACCCTAAACTTCTTCCCCGGTAAGTTCAAACACATACTCGACTTATGCGGCTCCCGCTCAGGAAGAGATATCAACAAAATGAGAATAGAAGGCTTGAACCCGGTTCAGACAACCCGGGGAAATATAATCTTCAATGAAGCAAAACTTGCCCTGGAATGCAGGAAAATTTATTTCGATGATATCAAACCTGAAAATTTTATAGATCCTTCAATAGAAAAGCTATACCTGATAAAAGATTATCACAGGTTTTACATAGGAGAAATTATTGGTGCATGGATTCCCTCATAAATGTATAAATTCCTTAAAAATTGTGTAATTTAGCAAAGTCAAAAAAGCAGTTTGTCCTGATTAATTCATTTTAGTTGAGAGTATCGGGTAACGGGTGGCAAGTTAAGAGTTGTGAGAGGTAATCGGTAATCGGTGTTCGGAATTAAATATTCGTAATTCTTATATTCGTACAAATTCTTAGTTTGATACATTAACAAATTCTTAGTTTGATACATTAACAAATTCGTGATTCGTATAAAAAATTATTATCGTGTCTGTTTTTAATAAAATCAAAAAAAAATACAGGAATTATTTTTTTCGGAAAGAAATTGGGAAGATCAACAGGAAAAAAAAGGTAATTAATTATATTGAAGCCAAAGATATTGGAATAATATATGATGCCAGCAGTGAAGAAAATTATTTATTGATTGCCAATTTAACCAGGGAGTTGCAAAAAGATGGCAAAAAGGTTAATACCCTTGGTTACATCCGGCAAAAGAAAAGGCCGCAATATAGTTTTCCGAGGCTGATATTAGGTTTTTTTTCCATGCAGGATTTCACGTGGAATTACAAATCAAGATCAAACTTCATAAATGAATTTCTGGAAAGAAATTTTGACATTCTCCTGGATCTGAGCCCCGCAGATATATTTTTTGCAAAATATATTGCCGGGTTAACAAAAGCGACATATAAAGCCGGCATATATGACCGGGAATATTTTCACATATATGATCTGTTGATTGATGTTAATGAAAGTTGCTCGCTGGAAGAGCGCATAGAACATAGTTTACATTATTTAAAAACCATTAATAGCCAGAAAGACTTATGCATAATAAATTCAGAGGCACAGGAGTAGCTATAGCAACTCCTTTTCATAATGAGGGAGGTATTGATTTTAAATCTTTAAAAAAGCTTATTGAATATCAGATAAATAACCATGTTGATTACCTGGTTTTTTTGGGTACCACCGGCGAGGCAGTAACAATCAATGATGATGAGCGTAATGCTGTTGTAAATTATGCTGTTGAGATGGTTGACGGACGCGTACCTGTTGTTATTGGATTAGGTGGCAATAATACCCAACAAATAATAAATACTATTAAAAAGACCGATTTTAACGGGATTGATGCAATATTGTCGGTTAGCCCTTATTATAACAAGCCACAGCAGGAGGGAATCTATATTCATTATAAGACTATAGCAGGGGTTTCGCCTGTACCGGTTATATTGTATAACGTTCCCGGCAGAACAGGCTCCAACATGAATGCCGAAACAACACTTAGAATTGCCCATGAAATATCAAATGTTTTGGCTATAAAGGAAGCATCCAAAAACCTTGAACAGATATCGAAAATAATTGAACAAAGACCTGAAGGATTTTTGGTTATCTCGGGCGATGACCTATATACCTTGCCGATTTTGGCTTTAGGTGGTGACGGCGTTATTTCGGTCACAGCCAATGCTTTCCCGGCAGAGTTTTCAGCTTTAGTAAAATATGGATTGAAAGGTGATTTTGCCAAGGCAAGAGAGATTCATCATGGATTACTTGATATTATTAAAGCTGTCTTTGCCGACGGAAGCCCGTCAGGTATTAAAGCTGCCCTTGCTATTAAGGGAATGTGTAAAAATGCCGTAAGGCTGCCTTTGGTTAAGGTCAACAGATCCCTTTATAAACAAATAACGAATATTATTAAGAAAACGGAAGAACATCCGCTTCTAAAATAACTTGTTCTGTACTTTTAATAATAACCGGCCTTTAATTTCAAATGTTTTGAAGAGATTATTGCTTTTTTTCTTTTTCATTTTTTTGCCTTTATTTTTAAAAGCACAATCCGTTCCTGTTGAAAAACCCGCAAAGGATTACCTGGAACAGAAGGGAGAAGTTTATTTTTCCTTTGAAAAACCAAAAAGAGAGATCTTTTCGGAACTTTTAAATAGTGTTTCGGTTGATAATATCATAGGCGAAAAAGTTTTCGCATACGCTAATTCCTTTGAATTTCAGGAATTTCTTGAGTACGATATCCCTTATACGGTATTAACTCACCCCGGTGATGTTGATTTCGACCTGAACATGAAGGCCTGGGAGGAATTGAAGCATAGGGACTTAACCGAAAACTGGGACTTTTATCCTACCTATGAGGCGTACGTGGAGTTGATGTATCAATTTGAGCAGGACTTTCCCGGCCTGGTCAGAATTATGAATATCGGGCAGACGGTCATGGGGCGCGATCTGCTTTTTGCAAAAATCTCACCCCAGGTGGAAACACAAAAACCTGTGCCACAGTTTATGTACACCTCAACCATGCATGGAGATGAAACCGCAGGTTTTGTTCTCTCTTTGCGTCTTATTCATCACCTTATTAACAATTACGATGAGGATGAATATATTACCCAACTGCTGAACAGTGTTGATATCTGGATTTGTCCCAACGAAAACCCTGACGGTACATATACCAATGATAATTCAACAGTTTATGGGGCTACCCGCAACAATGCCAATAACATTGACCTTAACCGCAATTATCCCAACCCCGTTCAAGACCCCTATGACCCTCAGCAGCCTGAAACTACTGCAATGATCAACTTTACCGATACAATAAACTTTATTATGTCAGCAAATATGCATGGTGGCGTCGAACTGGTTAACTTTCCTTTTGACAGTTGGAAATCGTCGGAAAACAAACATGCCGATCACGACTGGTGGGAGTTTGTAATGTACGAATATGTTGATACGGCACATTATTACAGCCCACCGGGATACATGACCGGCCAGGGTGACGGAGTGACTCATGGTGGCGACTGGTACGTCATATATGGCAGCCGGCAGGACTATTTCAACTATTACCGTAGCTGCCGCGAATTTACACTGGAACTCAGCAATAAAAAATTGCCCGATCCGTCATTGCTTCCCGCATACTGGGAATATAACTACCACTCCATGATAAACTATATCCGGCAGGCTACATACGGAGTGCATGGAATTGTTTATGACAATGAAACAGGCAGCCCGCTGCAAGCAGAAATCTCAATTCCCGGATATGACAGCAATAACTCCGAAGTACGGACATCCGTGTTGTTTGGTAATTATAACCGCCCCCTGCTTGAAGGAAACTACAACATCCAATTTTCTGCAGATGACTATAATCCGATAACTATCGATGATGTGGAAGCAATAAACCACAATACTACATATCTGAATGTAGCCCTCGGCGACAACGTTTCCAAACAGGTCGCATCTGTTACCATCGGCAGAGAAGGCATGGGAGAAGTACTGCCCCACGAAGGAACCCGGTTCTTTAATATTGGTGCAAATATCTTCCTGGATGCTATACCGCATGAATTATGGGAATTTGTTAAATGGACTATAGATGGGGAAGTATTCTGTGAGCCTGAAATGACATATGCTCTTGAAAACAATGTTATTATAACCGCATGGTTTGAAGAAGTTGAACCGGTGCCTGTAATTGTTGTATATCCTGAACAAATAGATTTCGGAGCAGGAATAGTCGGTAATGTTTATTCCAAAAACCTTACAATAGAAAATACCGGAACAGATGTGCTGGAAATATATTCAATGACACTGGAAGGGGATGATGTATTTTATCTTGAAGAACCCGTTGTGACAGGTGAATATGTTATTAATCCCGGTAAAAAAGAATTGGTCGAATTGTTTTTTATGCCTCCCGAAGAAAAGGAATATAGTGGTGTTCTGCATATTGAGTGTAATGATCCGGAAAGTCCGGAAGTGGAAGTGCTTGTTTCAGGAAAAGGAATGGTGGAAGTTGCTATAATTGATTTTTCAAACGATACTCTGGATTTTGGTGATGTGCTGCCGGGCGATACTGAAGAAAATACATTAACGGTTTATAATCTTGGCAATAGCACCCTGGCAATTGATAAAATTGATATTTATGATGATGAGAATTTTCGTATATCAGGCGATTTTCCGGTTAATATAGAGCCTGGGCAACAAAAGGATTTTACCGTTATTTTTCAACCGCAGACAGAAGGAGAGTTTCTTATTACCGCTGTTGTTTTCAGTAATGCCGGCAATGATCCTGAAGCCGGCCTCTGCCTGAAAGGAACAGGTGTTGACCCCGGCTTTATTGCAGGGCCATCTCATAATAGTTTTTGTGTAAATGTTTATCCAAATCCTCTAAAACCATGTACAAATGTTGTTATTGAGCTTGAGACAGCAGAAAGAATATCGGTAGAACTATATAATTTGTATGGTAATTTGACAGACAGGATCTTTGAGGGTCATCTGCCAGCAGGCGAACACAGGCTTTCACTTTCATCGTTGTACGAACATCTTCAACCGGGTGTTTATATCCTCTCTGTCGGTGATGGTAAAAACATTTATTCGCAAAAAATTGTAAAGATTGATTGACAGGTGTAAAAAGATCCTGCAAATAAATTATGGAATTTTGTGATGGTTTTTTATAGTCATTATTTTTTGAAATGTTTTTTTTTGTAACTTAGCATTAATGGTTATACAATATTTTACCATACTGTTTTTCGGGATCAGTCCGGGCGAGTTTTTCATAATATTGCTCGTTGTGCTTATTTTGTTCGGGCCGAGAAAAATACCCGAGATTGTCAAAACACTCGGGCGAGGGTATAATGAGCTTAAAAAGGCACAACATGACTTGAATACAGAGATTCAAAGTTATACAGATGATATTGAAAAAGAAACCCAAAAGTTTCAAAATGAAGTTAAGTCGGTCCTTGATGAACCTGATTATGAAAAAAAGCCGTCAAAACAATACAGGAAAGATAAAGATGATGATAAGCCGGATAAGGCAGATGAAAAAACCAATACAGACATTGATGATGACCTTCCATATCCCTATAAGAAAAACAGAAATCTGAAAGCTTGATCAATCATTGTTTGCAGGTTTAAAAATTTATTTATTCTTTTATTGTCAATTATAATTATAAGATAAAAGTAACGTTAATAAACAAAACCGGATTTTTTGTTTATTCTGTTTTTCAAAATGAATAAAAAGTTTATTGCATTTTTTATTATTCTTTTCCCCTTATTGCTGGTTGTTGAGGATGTTGAATCACAGACTCGCCGGGTTGAGAGAGGGGACGAGGCATTTGAGCAACGTCGCTATAATGAAGCCGTCGAATATTATAGCCGTGTCTATTCCAGGCTCAGGCGGAGGGACCGGGAGGAAGCTGCCAGGATAAGCTATAATGCAGCAATCAGTTACAGTAAAATTAATGATTCGCGCAGAGCTGAAATGTGGTTTCGCAGGGCGATGAGGCTGGATTATGATGATCCGGAATTACTGGTTCGGTATGCTGATGAATTGATGAGGAATGAAAAATATGATGAAGCTCTTGAACAATATAAGGCGTATGCCGAGAAAAAGCCTGATGATCCGAGGGGGGAAACCGGAATAAAATCGGTCAAGCTCACTCAGGAACTCATTGAAAACCCGTCGGTATTTGCAGTAGAGGTTGAGAGGCATTTTAACTCAAGGTTCGATGATTTTGCACCTGCTTATGGTGATCACAGGGAAACCTCGCTTATATTCACCTCGGCACGCGATGAAACTATGAGCGACAGGGAAGATCCATGGACAGGGCAGAACTTTACCAACTTGTTTGCTTCTTACCAGGACAGGCAGGGAGACTGGGGGAATCCTGTATTGTTGGATGAAGGCCCCGTTAATACTGAGTTTAACGAAGGAACGCCTTCACTGAATCCCGGTAAATCAGTTTTATATTTTACACGGTGTGTAACTGAAGAAGGAAAAGATTTGGGATGCAGGATTTATAAAAGCAACAGGGAAGGGGCTAAATGGGGGGACCCCCGGAAAATCGAACTGGTAAACGACAGCTCAATATCTATAGGACACCCGGCTATAAGCCCTGATGAGCTTGAGTTGTACTTTGTATCTGATATGCCCGGCGGCGTAGGAAAAAAAGATATCTGGGTGGCACGGCGAAACAGTAGAAGTGAAGATTTTGGCAGACCGGTGAACCTTGGTACCGTTATTAATACTCATGGAAATGAAATGTTCCCCTATGTCAGAGAAGATGGTGTCTTGTTCTTTGCGTCAGACGGACATCCGGGAATGGGAGGACTGGATATATTCTACTCCGAGAAAATAGGCGATGAATGGAGTGAACCGCTAAATATGGGGTATCCCATCAACAGTAGTAAAGACGATTTCGGAATAGTATTTAAAAGCAATGAAAGAGAAGGCTATTTCTCTTCTGACAGAAGGGGTAGAAGAGGCGATGAAATATATTCATTTTTTCTCGCCCCGGTGGAATTAACACTTAAAGGAACCGTCAGGGATGACAGTACCAAGTGGGTATTGCCCGGAGCTACAGTACAACTTATAGGCTCAGACGGATCAATAGAAGTTGTTGAAACAGACCGGGAAGGCAAATATTATTTTGATGAAACACAGATCAAACGAAATCAAACTTATGAAATACTGGTAAGTTACGACAGATATTTCAGTGAACGTGGACAGGAAACTACCGTTGACATTGAAAGAAGCCGGGAGTTTGTTCATGATTTTTACCTCGAGCCAATACCTGATGTTCCTGTCGAATTGCCTGAAATCCTTTATGATTTTGATAGCTGGGTGTTGAAACCGCAATTTCAGGATTCACTTGTTGGCCTTGTTGAAACATTGGAAAACAATCCCAATATTGTGATAGAGCTTGCATCCCATACTGACAGCCGCGGAACACATGAACACAATGACACGCTGTCGCAACTAAGAGCACAATCGGTTATTGATTTTCTTGTCAAGCGTGGTATTAACCCTCAGCGGCTGGAAGCTAAAGGCTATGGAAAAAGAAAGCCACGCGAGATCAGAGAAACAATTGAAAGGGATGGTTTTGTGTTTGAAGCGGGAACTGTCCTTACAGAAGAATATATTAACAACCTTTTTTCCGAAGAACACCGGGAAGCTGCCCACCAGCTTAACCGTCGTACGGAATTTACCGTACTGCGTGATGACTTCGACTCCGAAATCAAAGATGAGTAACGGGTAATCCCGAAAAGTCAGCGATTTTTCAACTGCTATTTATTTTAGTTTTTCTATTTAGTGTCTGTCTATAATGTCAAACTTTTTTGATTAACAAATATCGATTAACGATTTTTGATTTTAGAAGTTGAGAGAAAATCAGGTGATTATGCCAAACTTCGTAAATCGTAAATCGTTAATCCCCGCCTGCCCCGCCTGCCCCGCCTGCCCCGTAGCGAAGCGTACCGGGGTAGCGAAGCGGGAGCTTGAAGCTGGAAGTCCCGCTGATGCGGGAGCTTCCAGTTCCTCCGGTCAGCTTGAAGCTGGAAGTGCATCTGCACTGCCAAATTGTGAATCCCGGCGTTTGGGTATAAACAAGCTAACCCAACAAAATATAAAATAAACAATACATTTAAATGATAATCAAACCAATGTTTAATCAAAAAAAAGGAGGTCATTATGACAAAAAACACACGCAGGTTAAAAGCGGCGTTCATTAGCAGGCTTATTTGTACAGCCGCACTTTTTACTTTTCTTTTTTCACAATCAACTCTCCATGCACAAGAGGTGATCGCTACCGGGGGCAATCACCATAAAGCCGGTGATATTTCCGTTAGCTGGACGCTCGGAGAAACGGTTATTGAAACCTTCAGGGCAGGTGAAAGCATCCTCACGCAGGGTTTTCACCAGTCGAAACTCACCGTGGTATCAATTGATGAAATTGATCTGCCCGGATACAATATTACGGCATTTCCCAACCCGGCGAGCAGCTATGTTACGCTGAAAGTAGAAGCTGAAAACTATGAAAAGATGAGTTTCCGGCTCTACGACTTTAACGGCAGGCTTATAGAGCAGAACCGTATTGACGGCAGCTATACAAACATCTCGTTTGAAGGGCTGAAGCCTGCGGTTTATTATATTACGATCATTGAAGATGTCAGAAAGCTGACAACTGTTAAGATTATTAAGAAATAATGTGCTGATGTGCTGATGTGATTTTTATTAAGCTATCCAACGGGGTAAACCGCAGATGTCGCAGATTTTCGCTGATAAATTTAA
>PWZB01000143.1 GCA_003567625.1 Bacteroidales bacterium
GGAGTATCTGTTTTCGATAAAACACCTTTAAATGAGCTACTTACAAACTTTTCAAAGAACGATAAAATCAAAGATAATTATAATCAATTGAATATGTTCGACTTATAACGCAACACTAGTGCAATTACTTATACAAATTAATTTCAATTAATCCTTTTGACAAAATGGAAGCAAAGAGAATAAGGTTTATTATAGGAATTTTAATAGTTGCAATTAGTTCTATTATTATTCTGGAATATTTTACAGGTCGATTAGTTATAGGCCCTGGCCAAGCAACTCGCTACGTTGCTGCAAGCCAGATAGCTGCCGGAGAAGGATTGACAAGGCCGGCATTTAACCCGGACGATATTTCCCAGCCGATTAAACAAACACACACATCTTTTCCACCGGGCAATTCTGTTATTACATCACCTTTGTTTTTATTGTTTGATGATGTACAAGTAATCCATGTCGTGTTTGCATTATTGAATTTAGTTTTATTCCTGTTTTTATTATATAAGCTTCTGAAAGAACTATTAGTTAGAGTGGATTTGTTATGGCTCTCACTTATTTTTTTGTTCTTTACTTTAAATGGCGTTTTTCTAAACATGGCAGGCACTGATGACTTTATGTGCATTAACATTTTTACTCTGACTGCAATTCTTATGCTCAAGTTTTACAAAAGCGGTAAAAAAAGAAAATACCTGTTGTGGGCTTGTTTATTATTACCTCTGACGGTTTATTTCCGTTATGCTTACTTGCCCGCACTGCTTGTATTGCCTGCATTTTTTGCATGGAGAATTCTTTTTAATAAGACAAAAGAGGTTAAAGAGCTGCTTGTTTCTGCCATTTTCACTCTATTATTTGCCGCACCATTTATAGCACATATTGTTATACTTAATTTAGAAACCGGGTATGTCGTTGATACTGCTGTTAAGGAAGGCGATAAAATATTTTACTTGGCAAATTTAAAATGGGCGGATCCGTTTCCCCTGAATGCGTTTTTTGATAAAATACCATTTTTAAGATTTTTGGGGTTTGAAAGTTTTGGATATGACAGAGGGTATGAATATCCTTATATACTTCACTTCTTGTTTTTTATTGTTTCTGTAGTAATTTTAATACCTGTATATTTTTATTATAAAAAAAACATACCATATTCCAAGTTGAATTCAAATCTGCTTTTTGCACAATATTCTCTTGTGTTCTCTGTTGCTCTTATATTCTTGATTTATGCCGGCTCTGTTATAAATCCCAGCCAGTATGCTGATTTTAACTGGTCCTGGGCAAAAGTTTTCAGATATTATATGGTGCCTGTTTTTTTCATCCAGGTTACCTACTTTTTAATAATATTAAATTGTACATCTTACAAACTAAAAAAAATTGCAGCAATAATTTTATCAGTAAGTTTTTTATATGCGGTCGTTTTAAAAACATACAATTATATTTATAATTATAGTTTGTTCGATTTTGCTCATAACACATCTATCCTAAGAGAAAACAACTCACTATATAATACATATAATCTTCATTTGGCTTTGGAAAGAGATGAAAAATTACCCGGTGTTGCTTTGGTTGATTTCCCGATAAAGGAGAAATTTGACAGAAACGATTTATTCCTTGGGATGAATGGTATTACAACAGCAATTATTGATGATTATTTTGATGCAAAATTAAGAACAACAAATGAAGTTATTGTGTATGTTGTTATAGATGATCCATCTGCAAAAGCGCGGAAAATATTGAGTAACTATAATGCAGAATTATTCAAAAGATTGGATAATGATATTTATGTTTTTTATTTTGTGCTTGAAGCCGGAGGCTATTTGGAATAAAAGAATAAATTGTTTTTGTTAACCCGGAAGTCATATATGTCCGGTATTAATTTACCCTGAGAGCCATCAGATCCCGGGCCGGAACTATTAAAAACATCTTTAGCCCCTTATCTCCTTTGAAAAAATTAACGGATCAGGTTTTACATTCGTCTTTATCAAAATGAAACTTACCTATATAATGGAATAAATTTCCCCACCATGGATTAAAAGAGGATATAAAAATCGAAAATTTTGATAAGAGATACCTTGAAAGCCGCGAAAAAGAAAATGGTTTGATCGTTTCAGGCAGAGGAAAGCTTTGTTCCAAAACTTTATATTTAATTGTTTTAAGTCCGCTATTTTCAAAAAACGCCAGTTGTGATCTGTAATTGGTAAATGTAATATGTTGCGGAGCATATTCATTATACTTTTTTCCCTTTAATTTCGAAATAATCTTTATAACAAACCATGATATACAAAAATTGTTTTCAAGATGCCCGTCAATTATGACAGCAGTATTGTCATGTGAATAATTTTTTGCCCAATCCAATAATTCTTTAGGGTTTTCCAAATGTTCAAGGATATGCCCGAAGTGGATAACATCAAACTTTCCGGAATAATATTTTTTCTCAAAATCTTCTATGGGCAAAATATCAAGTCCTGTTTTTTCTCTAAGAATTCCTGCAAATTCCCTGTTATACTCAATTCCTATACACTCAAAGCCTTTACTTTTGGCAAAAGCCAGGTATGCTCCGCTGCCCGTTGCATAATCAACAATGCTTTTCCCTTTTATGTGAGGAATATGGTCATTAAAAAGGTCAATCTGAATTTTACGATGATTATAGCGGGGATAATTGAAGTTAAATTCAATCTTTTTCCCTTCAGGCACGCTTTTTAAATATGAATGATCATTAACGCCATAAATTTGGTTCATATCATCTCGGGAAGGGACAGGATGGATGGATACCGATCTGCAATCCTCACAACAGAAATAATAAAACATTTTATTGTTAAACCTGTTGGGCGGATAAAAATGCGGCTTCATATTATCAGACCTGCAAATCAGGCATATCGGACTGCTTTTCTCTCTAACCATTCCTTAAAAGCTTTTTTCCCCGGATTAAACCTGGCCATCTTTAATTTTCGGTAAAGATATATCATAACCTTTAAGATTATTATTTTTTATTCCAAAAACTATCCCCGGTCGTACCCCGACTTTTGTTCAGTAACCCGGAAGTTTCCAGTTCCGAAGTTTCGGAAGCTGGAAATTCCTGGCAGACTAAGGAACCGGAAGCTCCCGATAGGGACTTCCAGCTTCCGATTGGGCAGACTTTATGCCATATGGCACAAAGATAGGGACTTCCAGCTTCCGGTTGGGCACAAAACACTATTTAGAGTAAACTCATTATTTAATTTACGAACAAGACCAACATTTTTGGTATTTTCGTAAAAATTACCGACACACATTGGCATGAACATTCTCTTTCTCTCATACTGGAGCATTAACGAAGGGCTGACGGCGGCCACAGTTTTTCCGCATTTAAAAATTCTGGCGGGTTTTGTCCATATCGAAAAGATCATACTTGTTACTATTGAGCGTGATGAAAGTTACAACAAAGATGTTTTGCCTGAGCATAAAAAGATAAGCCACCGCCCTTTGTTCAGCCGGAGGCCGCTGCCAAATATGCTCAACAAGATATATGACTTTATTGATTTCCCCAAAAAGCTGACAAAGCTCTGCAAACAGGAAAACATTGATAAAATAATAGCCCGCGGTGCGCCTGCCGGCGCCTTAGCCATGAAGGCAAACCGCAAAACCTCCATCCCTTTTTATGTTGAGTCGTTTGAGCCACATGCTGATTACATGCTGGAGTCAGGTACATGGAAAAGCTACGACCCGCGATATGTTTTCCAGAAAAAATGGGAACGCAAACAATTCGAAAAAGCAACTGCACTTATGCCAGTAGCTGAGAATTACAAAAACTTTCTGGTAGAAAAAGGTGTCAGCCCTGATAGAGTTGATGTTATGCCTTGCTGCGTGGTTGTTGAAAAGTTTGCTTTTGATGAGGCTGCCCGCGGTAAGATCAGAAAAGAGTTGAAAAGCGAAGGTCTCATAACGGGTGTTTACATAGGAAAGTTCGGCGGTATATACTACAGGGAAGAAGCTTTTAGGATATTTAAAAAAGTCTTTGAATTTTTCAGCAACACCTTTTTCCTGATAATCCTTACCCCTGATGGTAAGAATTGGATAAACAACATGATAAACAATTACTCGCTTCCGACTGAACATGTGTTTACAGCCTCCGTGCCACATGAAGAAGTTCCAAACTATCTTTCCGCATCCGACTTTGCCTTCTCACTTCAAACCCCTAAAAACACCAATTTATACCTTTCACCTATAAAAACCGGTGAGTACTGGGCAAACGGCCTTCCGATACTAATGACAGCCGGCGTAGGCGATGACAGCAGGATCTTGCAGGAGGAAAATGCCGGAGCGACATTTGAAAGCGTGGATGATGAAACAGGAATAACATCAGGACTCAACACAATAAAAGAACAGATTAATGAACCCGGCATACGCAACAGGCTGATGAAACTTGCCGGTAAACATAAGAATTTTGATATTGTAAGGAGGGTTTACGGAAAATGGTACGGGGTTTAATAGAACGCGGTAAATCCGCGTTCTATTTATTTATTCAGGGAGAAGCTTGTCGGGATTTTGACACATCGCCTCAATTTGTTTTTTCATTTTTTCCACACTAAAGCCATCATCCATTATGTCAATTTTTACATCATAGTTAATGTCATCAAAATAAAGCAATGCTTTTAAAATAATCAAAGTCTGATCGCTTCCATATTTTTGCCGGTAAGAATCCACCATGTTTTTAAGAGTTATCTTTGATCCCATATAAGCAATATCTACAAAGTCTTTTAATCTTTCTCCACTGCCGGCAATCGCGTTAATTTTCATGGCAGCAATGTCAGACATCGAAGCCATACGAATGCCCTCTTCTGTAATTAATGGCTTGGTTAAAGGATATTTATGTGTAATGAAATCAACAAAATCTTCATTAATAGTGCCTTTTAAAGTGTTTTTTTCAATATATGATCTTTTGAAATTTAATTCTTCTGCCAGGAGATCATTCAGTTGGTTTGCATCAAAAGAATTATTAGTAAAAAAATCCATATCAATACTTTTCCTGTGCCCGATTTGAAGAGATAAAGCGGTACCGCCTGCTAAATAAAAATCGGTTAATTCCGGCAGAGAGCATACGGATTTGATTATGTCCAGTGTTGTTTCCGCCACTGTGGTTTTGTGTAACATTTCAGTTCATGAGGTTTTAAATTAAATACTTTGAATACAAAATTAACATTGAGCTTGCTTAACCCTGACATCTCTTTGATATTCCTTATGATCTCAGCTTCACCATATTGTTTTATTATAAAACTCCAATCCGAAAGGCTTCCATATTCAACAACCCGTTGGATTATTATCTTTTTATTCTCTTGCAGGTCAAATTCTTTCTCTCCAAAATCCCATAAAAGAGCAGTATTGAATTCAGATTTTGTATCCTGATCTATATAATTCTGTAAAAAGTTCATATTTTATATTTTATCTGTCAAAGTTACTAAAAATATAGCATATATCATCATAATAGGCTGATTTTATTTGCTTCAATACCAGGTATTTGCCTGCAATATTGTATCCTTACCTTTCTTTCAACTTCTAAAATCAAAGAGCGCCAACTTAGCAAAAATATCTCGCCGAAGGGTTTTGATAATATAACAAGGTTTTCTCTTGCCGGATACCGAAACCGTAAAACCTTTAAAAATTTCACGTAAATGTTTTAAGTGTTTCACTTAAAAATTCAAAAAAATCATGCTAATTTTGTTATGTAAAACAAAGACAAACACCCAACAGGCATGTATACATGTATATGATTAAACTTAAGTAAAACGCTGACTGTCTTTGACGGGTTTAGATCTCAGTGTATTCTGAATAAACAACGAAACACATAACTCATAAAATAAATAACCATGAAAAAGACATTACTGATCATTTCCGGGTTATTGCTGCTTGCCGGTACTGCTGCGGGGCAATTCACGGGTTTGTACACCGAACGGGATATCAGGCTCGAAGTTCCCGTTTTTGTGACCGGCGATATTAAAGCGGAAGGCAGTGCAGAAATAACTACCGGGCAGGATATTACCATTACATTAACAGGCAACTGGGAAAACAACGCGGGTGAAGACCTTTTACAAGGCGAAAACACCGTTATTTTCGGCTCAACAACCCAAAGCCAGGAAATAGGCGGCACACAAAAGACGGTATTTAACAATCTTACGGCCGATAATACCCATTCAGGCATAATATTGGCGCAGGATATTGATGTCAACAACCATCTGGCCATGTCTTCCGGGTATTTTGACTTGCAAAACAGTACTGTTGACCTGGATGATACGGGCTTATTGATAGGCGAGGCCGAATCGAACAGGATAATGACTTCGGATGCTTTCAATCACACCGGTACAATAAGAAGCAGGGCTGTAATAAACAACTCAACGGTTGAGCCGGGCAATATAGGGGTGGAGATAGAAACAAGCGAAAACCTTGGTGATGTCGAGGTTATAAGAGGGCATCAAAGGCTGGAGGGAACAGGTATCTTTACGGGAAATCATGGCATTCGCAGGTATTTTGACGTATCACCCGAAACAAACGGCAGCGCCGACCTGAAGTTCTATTATTTTGATGTGGAATTGACCGGCCATAACCCGGACCAACTGATCCTGTTCCACTGGGTAGATGACGGCGGCGGCTATTACTGGAAACCGAAAGAAACCGGGCTGCACACCGGATATGTGTCCGCATCAACAGAAGGATTTTCACTATTCACGGTCGCAAGCGAAGACGAACCCCTCCCCGTCGAATTGCTCTATTTTAAAGCGGATTGGAAAAATGAAAATAAGGAAATAATAAAACTGGAATGGGAAACAGCATCCGAAACCAATTCAGATCATTATGAGATACATCGCTCGCATGATAATCTAAACTCATGGCAGATCATCAATACTACCGAAGCGGCAGGATACAGTAATTATAATATTTACTACAGCATGCTCGATAAAAACCCTCGCCTCGATACCGATGTTCTGTATTACAGGTTGAAACAGGTTGACTTCGACGGCACTTACACCTTTAGCGATATTGCGGAAGTTGCCGTCCCCGGCAAATTACACGACGGTGAGCTGAAAATAGTTTCAATCTACCCCAACCCCGCCATGCATGAGATAAATATAAGTATGTTCTCTCCAATAAATGCCGGCGTGTATGTTTATGTATGGGATAAGAACGGAAGAAATCTGATATTCGAAAAAGCAGAAATAAAACAAGGAAATAACAGGGTGAAAATTGATGTAAGCATGCTGGCTGCGGGATTATACAAGGTCCAGGTTGTTACGTCAGGCGGAAGGGAAAGAGGCAGTAAGGGGTTTGTTGTGAGATAGATAGTTTTGAAATTTGGATACAGTTTATTATAACCACAAAGCATTCACTGAGCTTTTCGAAGTGACACCAAGACAATAACAATTTGTGTGGTTAAAAACATAAGTTTGTAGTTTAATGTTAAAAAAGATAAAGGTACATTCAAAGAGATTCCTCATTCCGTTTCACTCCATTCGGAATGACAGTTTATTCCATGAAAGAGGAGAGGGAAAAGAGAGCGGGCAGCTGCCCGCTCTCTTTTCCCCGCCTTTATCACACGATTGATATGTCATTCCGAACGAAACGGAGTGAAGTGAGGAATCTCTTTGTATTACCGGAATTACTCAATAGAACTAAATAAAGAATATAAACCAAAAATTCGAATATTATGAAAACAATTGTACTACAAAATTTAAGAAAATTTCTTTTGCCCCTGAAAATCAAGAGCTTGCAGGTGCAAAACGTTAAAACATTATTTTTATCTTGTTTTATTCTTTTTTCCGTTATTTCGCATAACCTTGATGCCCAGATAGGCATCGGCACCGATACGCCCGATGCATCGGCTATATTGGATCTGGAGGCAGATGATAAGGGGCTTTTGATGCCGAGGGTCGATATTGCCGATTTAAATACTTCGGCGCCTGTAGCCGCCCCGCCGGCCGGGCTTATAGTATGGAATACCAATACCGCTACCGGCGAAGGCTTCTATTACTGGGATAATGACCAGGCAAGGTGGACGAATTTATTTGGCGGTGATATTGGCCAAACCGCATGGATGCTGACAGGAAATGAAAACACAGACCCCGATGTTAACTTCCTGGGTACTACCGATGCAGAGGATTTGGTTTTCAGAACCAATGATACGCAAAGAATGAAGTTGTTTTCAGGCGGTCCGGTGTCAGTTAATTTTGACGGTGTCTTTAACTTAGAAGGTGAACCTTCCGTATTTAACGTTGGTGCTGCAGGAAGTGATCATGGAATCGGTGCTGCAAGCCTGGATGGAGTTGCTATCTGGGGATGGGCACAAGAAGACGGTGACGGAATTTTAGCCATTGCGGAAGGCGATGGCGATGGGATCTGGAGCATAGCAGAAGGTGAAGGACATGGAATTTATGGTATTACACTAGCCGATGGAGTATCAAGCAGTGCAGGTATCTTCGGACGTCATACTTATGAAACTGGAACAGCAATAGTCGGTTTAGGGCAAGGTGAATTAAGCTATTATACTTTTAATAATGGCAGTGCTCTTGCTGCTACAGGAACAACGACGGGACTAGGCGCATTCGCCCTTCAAGAAGGAAATGCAATTCAGGCAAATAATATCGAAACCGGAACTGTTGGATTAATCGGTGCTACAGACTTCGGCGTTGTCGGTCTTAGCCCTAACGAGCTGGATGGTGCGCTCGGAGGTGAAGACTGGGCTGGATATTTTTGGGGTCATGTTTATTTAGAAACTTCAGATTGGGGAGATTTTTATACCGGGCATTATGGA
>PWZB01000108.1 GCA_003567625.1 Bacteroidales bacterium
AAACTATTAATGCATTAAATAGTGAAATAAATGTAAATCAATTACATCCCGGAAGTTATTTCCTTCAAATTCATACTAAAGAAGGTATAATAACCGAACTTGTACAAGTAGCATACTAGCTAGATAATACAAAATTAGTCAGCATTGCTTCGATTTGGGAAATTGCTATAAAAATCAGCCTTGACAAATTAAGATTTACCAAAGGTTTTAAACACCTTACAGGATTGATTGAAGAAAATGGTTTTGAAATACTTCCAATATCAACGGAGCATGCAGTTATTGTATCTACATTGGAATTTATACACCGAGACCCTTTTGATAGATTGTTGGTTGCACAAAGAATGAATAATAGTCTGACGATTATAACGAGAGACGACAATATAATAAAATATAATGTTCCGACAATTTGGTAAAAACCCTGAAAAACAAGCGGGTCACCACCACATAGAGTGATAGCTAAAAAGCCATAAAAAGAGCTATTAACAAAGTAATACCTCCGCCGGTCATTTCGAGCGGAGCGTCAGCGGAATGAGGTGTCTCGTGGCTTTAAGATTTACGTTGTAACAACAAATTGAAATTGAAAACTAAAATTTTATCTACATTTTTTCAAATCTTATCTACATTTTATCAGAAATATTTATAAAAATTTGGCTAATAGTTTCTGAAATATTATTATTACCTGCGTTTTTTACTGAACATATTTTATTTTACAAGACGCAAAACCAGGACAGGCAAATAATATGTTGATTAACAAGATGCTACCTGGCAATTGCGGTTTCAGTGATAGTTTTACGTATCTGCTACGCATCAGCTCTCGTCACGCGGACATGAAAAAATCCACGGTTCGCAACTTCAGGTGTGTCTAAAACTGTTACTCCACACAAAAACAATAGAAATCACAGTGATTAAAACACTCTTTTATAAAAAAATCAATATTAACTTAAAAACAAATACTATGACAAAAAATCACAAACTATTAACCACAATTTTAACCATAGCAGGATTTTTTCTTATCCTGACCATTAGCTGTGAAAAGGAATAAGACCCGGTTGAGCTGCCGACATTAACCACACTATCGGTAAGCGAAATAACAGAAACCACTGCCAAAAGCGGAGGAAATATAACAGATGACGGTGGTGCTGAGGTTACCGCTCGCGGTATAGTATGGAGTACAGCAGAAAATCCATCACTCGATGATAACGATGGTTATACCACCGATGGCAGCGGCACAGGGGAGTTTACAAGCAATATCACAGATTTGCAACCCGAAACTACTTATTATGTGAGGGCTTATGCTACCAACAGCGCCGGTACAGGCTATGGACAACAGGAAAGTTTTACAACTTTGGAAAATGGCGTAGACTACGGTGAAGTAACCAATCCTGCCACCGGCAGAACCTGGCTTGACCGCAACTCAGACGCTTCACAAGTTGCCACTTCAAGTACGTATCGCGAATCCTATGGCGATTTATACCAGTGGGGCAGGCTCACTGACGGGCATCAGATAAGAACATCGGGCACAACAACAACACTAAGCAACAGCGATGATCCCGGGCATGGGGATTTTATTTTAGTAAATAGCTCCCCCTTCGATTGGTGCTGCCCCCAAAACGATAATTTATGGCAGGGGGTAAACGGTATTAATAATCCTTGCCACCCGGTTACAGGCTGCCTACCGAGGCAGAATGGGAAGAAGAACGCCAAAGCTGGAGCAGCAAAGATGCAGCAGGTGCTTTCGACTCACCTCTTAAATTGCCCTTGGCGGGCATCCGCAGCATGAATGGTTCGCTCAGCGAAGTTGGCTCAGTCGGCGAGACTATTGGTCTAGTACGGTTAGCAGTGAAGGTTCGCGCTTCCTCAGTACCAGTGCCGACTTGTACAACCAATACCGGGCGGACGGGCGCTCTGTGCGGTGCATTAAGGATTGACCCGTATTCCATGCGGGTAAACACTTTGATTTACCCCGTTAAATAAGGCAAAGCCTTCTGCGAAGCAGATTTCACAGGTCGTCCTTCATGGATAAATTGTTGGCAACGTTTGTTAAATCAAAAATCAGGTCTGTTTTTATTTTAACAGTCGTTTGGTAAACCTTCACAAATAAGTTGTGCGGCTTATTTTGATCATTCAGAAGAAATCGGCAATCAAAAACCAGGTATTATTTTGCATTTTGCTCGTTCTGCTGGAATTCAGTTATAATAAACTGTTTGATAACGTTCGTTGAGCTCTTGAAAAGCATAGTCAATGTTTTAACAAACGTTGTGTGTTTATATATTTTACAGGTTGTTTGTTAAAATCTGGCAAAATTGATTAAAAACAAGATTTACTGCAGGTTTTTTAGCTTGATCACATCTAATGCCTTAATTTTATTACCTAAATCATATTTTGCATAATGTTTCTCCGTTGTTAAAATTGATGAGTTCATCATCATTTTTGAAGCGGTATCTGTTCCTGTACCGCCTGAAATTTGCAAAGCACACCAGGTATGCCGGAAACAATGCCATCTTATTTTTTATGGATACCGGCTTTTTTTACCCAATCATACAGCTTATTGTTATTGTCACTTGAATATTTTAATCCCGGAAAAACTTTTTCATCGGGCTTGCCTTTTTCGCCCAGAATATTAAAAGCCTGATCAGGAATAGGCAGCAGGTCAAATTCTTTGGTCTTTTGTCGGGAATATCTTATACACCATATATCTCTTTTTTTATTTTCAAAAGCTACTTCACGTTTCTCAAGATCACCCCACTTGAGTTTGGTTAATTCTGCATGTGCCAAATTAGTCAATGCAGAAAATAACGCTGCCTTTTTCATCACAGGGTCAGGGCAATCGGTTGCAGCTAATTTATCCAGTTCTTCTATTGTTAAAGTTTCTTTATATGTTTTTTCTTCTTTAATTCTTGGTATCTTTGCATTTAGATCATGAGAAAGAATACCATCCTTATATGCTTGCTTTAGCGCGGCTTTGAATTTATTAAAATACGAAACGGCAGAGTTCCTTTTTAATAATTGATTTCCCGGTCTTTGACATCTCGCTGTTAGCAGATATTCTTTAAAGTTATAAGTTTGTTTTGATCAGCTCACTTTCCGATACAGAACTTACTAAAGATATTATCCAGTATATCTTCTGTTGTAACTTCGCCTGTGATTGTTCCGAGGTGGTAGAGTGCGGCCCGCAGGTCTGTTGAAACAAGGTCGCCGCTTAGCTTTTTGTTAATTCCTTTTCTCACGGTTTTAACGAGTTGGAGGGTTTTTTTCAGGGCCTGGTGGTGGCGGGTATTGCTGACAATTACATCTTCACCGGCAGGCAATTCTTTTCTGAATGTTTCCTGAAGCCTGTCGGTTATGAGGTTGATGTTTTCCTTTCTTTTGGCTGAAACAAAGATGGTTTCCAGATCAACAAGGTTGCGGAAATTCTTCGGTATTTCCATCAGCAAGTCTATCTTATTGGCGATCAATATCATTTTTTTTGATTTATCATCAATTACATGCATGAACTCCTCAATGGTTTCATTAATCTCATTTATTGTAGTTTCGCTGGCATCGAAAAGGTATAGTATTATTGAAGCCTGATCAATTTTTTGATATGTTTTCTCAACGCCTAAACTTTCAATTTTATCATCCGGATCTCTTAGTCCGGCAGTATCGATAAACCTGAAAGCAATGCCATCAATAATTATAGTATCTTCGATAGCATCTCGTGTGGTGCCGGGAGTTTCACTAACTATGGCTTTTTCTTCGTTGAATATAGCGTTGAGCAGGGTTGATTTCCCTACATTTGTTTTACCTGTGATAGCTATGGGAATACCTTTTTTTATAACATTTCCAATGGCAAATGAGTCGATAAGCTCTTTAAGCTCTTTTTCTATTTTACTGAGCAGTTTAACAAGCTTTTCGCGGCTGGCAAATTCAACATCTTCTTCGCTGAAATCGAGTTCCAGTTCGATTAGCGATGCAAAATCCACCAGTTGGCGGCGCAGTTCTTCAATTCGCCATGAGAAGTGCCCGCGCATCTGTTTATAAGCCAGCCGGTGCGAATTTTCGGATGTTGATGCTACCAGGTCGGCTACGGCTTCAGCTTGTGAAAGGTCCAATTTACCATTCAAAAAAGCACGCAAAGTAAACTCACCCGGACGTGCAATACGGGCACCGTTTTCGGATAATAGCTGCATTATTCGCTCCTGAATATATTGCGAACCATGGCAGGATATCTCAACTATGTCCTCACCCGTATAAGAATTTGGAGCTTTAAAGACAGTTACCACTACTTCGTCAATAGGCTTCTTATTATGAAAAATCTGACCACGGTGTATTATACGTGCCGGAATGGAGCTTAACGATTTACCCTTTTTTACGAGGCGAAATATTTTTCCTGTAATCTTTACTGCATCCGCTCCCGATACACGAATTAACGCAATTGCACCCGTGCCGGGTGGAGTGCCGGGAGCACAAATAGTATCATAATTTGTATAATCTAAACCCATACAGTATTCTCTTTAATAATGGAAATATCAGTAATTTTATAAAAACGACAAACAACAATGAAAGATTTTTTGAATAAAAAATAAATACAAAATTAAGTAATAAACTTGTCAGAATGTCGAAAAGCTGTATTTTTGAACACCTCTTTTCATATTTTTGAACTTGACCTGTTTCTTAAACGTAAGTAACGGCAATAGTTCCGTGAAGTTGTTATAATTTATTTTTTTGATTAACAAAAATTCAATTACAGAATAATGAGTGTATTGGTTGACAATAATTCCAGGGTATTAATACAGGGTTTTACGGGTTCTGAGGGCACTTTTCATGCCGGTCAGATGATCGAATATGGTACGCGGGTAGTAGCGGGAATAACGCCCGGCAAGGGCGGCATAACACATCTTGATCGCCCTGTTTTTAATACTGTTGGGGAGGCCGTAAAAAGCACCGGTGCCAATGTTTCACTGATATTTGTACCGCCGCAGTTTGCTTCTGACGCAATAATGGAAGCGGCTGAAGCAGGTGTTGAAGTTATTGTTTGCATCACCGAAGGCATTCCTGTTAAAGATATGATCATGGTAAAGGAGTATCTGAAAGATAAGCCTGCCCGGTTGATAGGTCCTAATTGCCCGGGAATAATAACCCCGGGAGAATGTAAGGTCGGTATAATGCCCGGCTTTATACACACTCCGGGAACTATTGGTGTAGTTTCTCGCTCCGGAACTCTTACTTATGAGGCTGTGGACCAGGTTACCAAAGAGGGTCTGGGGCAGTCAACCTGCATAGGAATAGGAGGTGACCCGATTCTTGGTACTACCATTTGTGATGCAGTGAAACTGTTTATGGATGACTCTGAAACAGAAGGAATAGTAATGATCGGCGAGATCGGTGGTAATATGGAAGCCGAAGCGGCTACATGGATCAGGGAAAACGGTACCAAGCCGGTAATAAGCTTTATTGCCGGGGCCACTGCACCAAAAGGCAGAACAATGGGGCATGCAGGTGCCATAATAGGAGGGAAGGACGATACAGCTGAAGCCAAAAAGAAAATCCTTAAAGAGTGCGGCGTTACCGTTGTGGAATCGCCCGCCGATATCGGAAAAACGATAAAGAAAGTCCTTAAGCCAATTATTCCGAAATAGCCGAATGTTGAATTGATCATCGCTGACAACCCGTTGTCCGTTATCTGTTGTTTGTTATCCGTTACTTCATGACTGTCAAGGATAAATATGTACGATCTTTTTGGTTTCAAAATAGGGCTCATCAACAAAATCGGAAATGTTGTATGTGTTGTAATTGTAGTTCAGCCTAGAGAGCTCTTCCGAAAAGTTTCCACCTTTAAGATATATGATACCGTTAGGAATTGAGTTAAATCCTTCCGGTTTTATTTTTCCCCCGACCCAGCTCATAAAAACAGGAAGTTTTGTAACCGCTCTTGATATTATATAATCAAATTTGCCATCTATTTTTTCCGCTCTTGTATTTTCAACCTGTACATTTTTCAGGTTTAATGATTTAGCTATTTCTTTTACTACCATGGTTTTTTTCCTGACAGAATCAACCAGGAGAAAGTTGCCGGCGGGGAAACATATTGCCAGCGGGATACCCGGGAATCCGCCACCAGTACCAACATCAAGCACGCTTGTGTTTTTTTTGAATTTGATTATGAATGTCGGAGTCAGTGAATGTAATACATGATGTATGTAAAAATTCTTAAAATCTTTTTTAGAAATAACGTTTATCTTTTTGTTCCAGTTTTCGTATAAAGAATAAAGTTTTGATAAACTGTCAAATTGCCCGGTGCTGAGCCATGGAAAATATTTTTTAATTATATCCATTGGGTTATTTTATAACCGGAATTTTATTAAAACATTATTTTTGTTGCATAAAACGTGTTTACGAAAGTATTAATTTTCATTATAAATAAAAATGTTTTGATATGGTTTTTGTGAGGCATCTTTATTTATTGATCTGTTTAATTTTAATAAGTTATCCCGGGATTTCGCAGCGGCAGGAAACGGTATCTTCATACATTGACAGGTACAAGGATACTGCAAAGCGGCATATGGTGGAATATGGTATACCGGCATCAATAAAGCTTGCACAGGCAATAATTGAGTCGGGTTTTGGCAACAGCGAGTTAGCTGTTAATGCCAATAATCATTTTGGAATAAAATGTCATGGCTGGCAGCATGCAACTTATTATAAGGATGATGATAAGAGAAATGAATGTTTCAGAAGCTATTTAAGCCCTGTTCATTCTTTTGAGGATCATAGCGAATTTTTGACTACCCGTCAGCGGTATTCTTTTTTGTTTGATCTTGATCCGCTCGATTATAAAGGTTGGGCAAGAGGGTTAAGAGAAGCTGGTTATGCTACCAATCCACGTTATCCGCAACTTTTAATACGGGTTATTGAAGAACATGAATTGTATAGGTTTGACCAAAAGGTGATGAAAGGTGACAGAATTGCAGCCGGATCGCCACGTCTGAAAGATGATCATAAGCGCAGGCCGGTTGATATTTTTAAAGAGAGAGAGATAAAGGTCAATAACCGTATCAAGTATGTTTATGCGCGGCAGGGCGACACGCCCGAGTCAATTGCCGAAGAGATGGAAATGTGGGCATGGCAGATATACAGGTATAATGAACTGAAAGAAGGCACGGTTTTCGGAGAAGGTGATATTGTTTATCTGCAACCTAAAAGAAGACGTGGCGAAGAGGACTACCATATTGTCAGGGAAGGTGAAACTATGTATGACATTTCACAGCTTTATGGTGTTCAATTGCAACATTTATACAATAGAAATAATATGGAACCCGGGTCAGATGTTAAACCCGGGCAAAAAGTTGTGTTGCGTGGCCGTATAAGAGAATGAGGCTTTTGACAACAGTCTCAATATTGCCGGCAAACAAGCGCTTGTTTTTTTGTAATTGTAAATATTACAACCCTGTTTTATTTGCCATTTTGAATGATATTTGAACAATGGTACGATTTATGTTGTTTTATAATACGGGAATTGAAATATTGTTAATTTGAAAAGAGTTTTAAAACAGGGAAAAAACGAATTATATGCAAAATATCAGGAAAGGTAATTTACAGCCGTCGCCCGGACGTATATTGATAAGTGAGCCTGCTTTACGTGATTTTTATTTCAGCCGCAGTGTGGTTTTACTGGCTGAACATACTGATGAAGAAGGCTCAATGGGGATTATATTAAATAAACCTGTTAATTTGAAGCTCAATGACGTAGGCAAGGAATTCCCGAATGTTGATTATCCTTTATATCTTGGAGGTCCTGTGCATCCTGACAGATTGTTTTATCTTCATACGCTTGGCGACAAAATACCGGGTGCTATGAAGATAATGGATGGTCTTTATTGGGGCGGTGAGATACAAAAGCTTATTGAGCTTATTGATCTAAAGCTGGTTTCGCAGGAGCAGGTTCGTTTCTTTATAGGTTATTCAGGATGGGAGCCAAGTCAGTTAAATGATGAATTAAAGGAAAAATCATGGATAGTGGCAAGCAGCTCACTTGATATAATAATGGCTTCAAAACCTGAGAAACTATGGAGCAATATGCTCAAAAAGCTGGGTAATGATTATGCTATCTGGGCAAATTTCCCTGCAGACCCTATACTCAACTAAAAATTATCGCGCCATTCTTTCCAGGTCCTCAATAAGTAAAGCATCATAAGTTGTAGCATCAACATGATGGTCATTAGAATATAGTACTTTTCCGTCAGTTGTAACAATAAACTTCCAGCATTTACCTACCCTTACGGTGCCTTTGGGCCCGATCTTGTGCAAGAAAGCCACATCTTCTCTTTGCTGGCTGATCGCATCCCGGATATCTTCTTTGGTAACTATTCTTACCGGGTAAGGATAATATTCCTGAATTTTTTCTACGGTGTTGATTTGCGGAGCAAGCTCTTCTTCCAGCAGCCAAAGCTCCATTTCCTGAACGTGGCTGTCTCTGACATTAAGAAACCTGGTCAGCCGCATATGTTGCTGCCTGCCTGCTTCCTCGGCATAATTCTGCATAAACTGTACAAAGGTGCCCATCTTATACAGATAGGTTTCTTCATCGGTATCCTTAAAAGCCAAAGGTACAGAACCAAGATCAGGCATTCGGTTAAAATCACGGTCAGGGTCGCCAAGAACAAAATTTATGAACTTGTAAACATGAGGAACATTGCGTTGCTTGATCTCTGCCAGCACCATAAAGGAATATTTGTCGCTGGTACGTTTCCTTTGAAATTCAT
>PWZB01000152.1 GCA_003567625.1 Bacteroidales bacterium
AAAGCAAACCTGCAAAAGACAAAGAACCCAGGAACATCTATTTTCAGGATGGCAGCTCAATAGCCTGGCAGGAATTAAGCGAAAAAGACCGCGAAGAGATCAGCAAAGCTATAGAAGAAGCCCGCCTGGCTATTCAGGAAGTTAACAAGGAGGTTTTTGAAAAACTACGATCCGAAGAGTTCAAAGCACAGATGAAGGAAGCTAACGAGGAGGTGAGAAAAGCAATGGAGCAATTTGATTCCGAAGAGTTCAAAGCACAGATGAAGGAAGCTAACGAGGAGATAAGAAAAGCAATGGAACAGCTTGATGAGGAAGAAAGACAACGTATCAGAGAGGAAATAAATCAGGCTATGAAAGAGCTTAAAAAGGTTGATTGGGCTGAAATTAACAGAGAGATACAAGGAACTATGAAGGAAGTGTCAAAAGCAATGGCGGAAGTCGGAACAGCAATGAAAGAAATAGGTCCGGCTTTAAACAATATTTTTGATGAGATTGAATTTGACAAGTTTTTTGAAGAGCTGAACAAATCTCTCGAACATTTGGATAAAGAGAATGAACAAATACAGTATAATTAAAATACTAAATCAGGTACATAAAAAAAGGCTTCCAAAGCTTTTCATGCCTTGGAAGTCTTTTTCTCATATTATTATTAAATAGTTTTAATCAAGCTGAAACAATTGATATCCTACTTCACGGCCTTCTGTAAAGACTACCGCATTATAATATCCTTTTTCAAATCTGTCGGGCTGGTTCCAGGCCACGCAAACGTTTTGTGGTTCATTTCTGAAGTTAACCTCTCTTTTACGCGTATACACAATTTCCTCTCCTTCAAATTCAAATGTATTGGCATCAGAAACGGATAATACGCGGTTGTTGGGGTCAATAATACGAATGAAAAAATCGCGATTTCCGGCAGGGGCTACATGATTTTCATTGACTGTAAAGCAAACCTGTATTTTATCTGTTCTTCGTGCCCTGTCCGTCGGTTGGTCGCCCCTCCTTCTTCTTTCCCTGATACCTTGTGCTGTGAGCTCGGAGATAGTAAGGTAAGAGGCTTTTTCGACTAATTCTTCAAGGTCTTCTTTTTTGCTATCCAATTCATTAATTTGGGCATTAGCCTGGTTTAGGGTTGTTTGCATCTGTGATTTTTCGCTTGCCAGGGATTGTTTTTCGGCTTCCATTACCCTGGCTTGCTCACGATATTCTTCGAGTTTTTCTTCAAGTTCTTCTATTTGTTCTTTATACATTCGGGCATCAACAGGGTCTATACCTCGAAGCTCCTGCCGCAGACGGCTTATTCGGGCTCTTTCCTGTCGTAAACTACCTTCAAGGTGTTCATATTTTACAGAAAGCTCTACATATTCCTCTTCAAGTTCATTCAATTTTTCTGTCAACTCTTCTTTTTCATTTACCACCTCTGCCTTTTCATATATAGCTCTCTCAACCTGTGCCCGCGATTCCAATACCTGCCGTAAAAGTAAACCTGCCGCAATTGCAAGCAGAATAGCGAAAACTGAAAGAAAAATTACAGGAGCTGCGTTTGCTGAACCTTTAGAATTTTGATTGTTGCTCCCGGCTTGAGTTTTCTTGTTTTCCATTATTCATGATTTTCGTTAAATATTATTACCAGATTCTTAAAAAAATAACCGGTGATTAATTATTCATAATTATCTCAATGTAAATGCTGATTCACCTATGCGATGCTCATCTGTAAATATCGACACAAGGTACATCCCTTCCATGTATTCCATATATTTTTCCCACGTAAGGCATATATCCTTTGCGCGGTTCTGATAGTTTATCCTTTTACTGACGGTATATTGCAATGTGTCCTCGTTATGAACAAAAGAATACGCGTCATCATCACTTATTCTCAGTATCTTTTCATCGGGGCCGGCAATTCTGACATAAACATTTCGCTCGCCTGGCGGAGCAACCGGGTTTTCGGCCAATGTAAAGCAAACTCTTATATATTCAACACGTCCGACCCTGTCTATCTCTGCTTCCCTGCCTGTAAAACCCCTTGTGCGATACCCCTTAGCTTTTATCTGTTCTGCTCTCAGTGCTGAAGCTACGTCAACTTTTGTTGACAATACCTCCCTGTCTTTTTCCAATTCCGTAGCATAATCTTTTATATGAACAACCTCCTCGCGAGCCTCATCCCGCTCAGTACGCAATACCTCAGCAACTTGATACAAGCTGTCTATCCTGACTACATAATCCTGTGCTATATCACGTAAATAATCCAACTGACGCCTTATCCTGTGATAATCCTCCTGCTGCACTATCAAACGCTCTATCTCCCTGGCATTATACTGTATAATACTGTCCTTGTCATGCAAAATGCTGTCATGCTGATGCTTGAATAAAGTATATTTATACATTACTGAATCCAACTCCACCTGCAATTGACGGTTAAGTTCTATACGTTGTTCCGTTTCTGCCAGTGAATCACGCAAAGACAAATGAGTCGTAAGCAACATAAAAATCAAAGCACCTATTATTATTATAAGAATGACAATTGTAATCTTATAAACTTTAAAATCAGTTTTTCCGCCAAGTTCTCCCTTATCTTGCTTATCGCGGTTTTGGTTAATGTTTTCTTTGTTATCCATAGTTAATAATCAGGTTTTAAGCTGATGCTTTTACTTTGTAGTATTACGAAATAAAAACATCAAATGTTTCTCAATTTTTTTAATTTATTGATAATTAATTATATATAATTCCGGCCGGGTGTGCAAAATTAATGTTATTTATTTTAATAATCAAAAAATATTGAAAATTTTGCAGCAAAACGCCAAAAAAAGTTTCCCGGAAACAACACCATGATTGTCATACTGAGCACTATAAAATAACTAACAGTTTATATTGTTTATTCTCCATTCTAAATATATCTTTGTTCCTTTTCGATAGTTTTGTGTTGTTTTGTACGACAAAATTTTCGCCAGGCTATATATCTTACGCCGGAATTATTGATATCATTATAAAACCCAAAAACCACCGGCCATGAACCTGTTGGAATACATAAAAGATTTTACCGGGCTAATATATCCCAAAGTTTGCCATGCTTGTGGTAATGCTTTGCATTACGATGAACAGGTAGTATGCACTTATTGTTTATATGAATTGCCGGAGACGAATTTTCACAACGAAGAGGATAACAAGCTGGATCAGTTTTTCTGGGGGCGGGTTCGTTTGGAAGCAGCTACAGCGATGTTTTATTATCAAAAAAAATGTAAGGTTCAAAAGCTTATACATGAATTCAAGTATCGTGGTAAGCGCGAAATAGGAGTCTTTGCCGGGAAGTTACTTGCAAGCAGGCTCAAAACGTCTTCCAAATGGAATGAGCCTGAAATGGTATTGCCTGTGCCGCTGCATCCAAAAAAACAAAGAGAGAGAGGATTCAACCAAAGTGAGTTTTTTGCAAGAGGGCTGTCGGAAGGCCTAAACATTGAACTTTGTACCGGCAACCTTGTCAGGAAGTTCCACTCCGAAAGTCAAACACGCAAATCAAGATTTATGAGATGGAAGAACGTCGAAACGGTTTATTATATCAAAAATCCCGGATTATTGCAAAACAAAAACCTGCTGCTTGTTGATGATGTTATAACAACAGGTTCGACTATTGAAGCCTGTGCACAAAAGCTTCTTGAAACAGGTAACACCAGGGTATGGGTCGCATCTATGGCTTTAGCATATTAAGAGAATCACAAACGCCCGGCAAGAACCGCACTCTTCTTATACCTCCGTACATTGCCGTCCGGATCAAACAACTCAATGAATATCACATAAATCCCGATGTTGGCTTTCTGATTATCATCAGTGCTACCATCCCAGGTTATCACATCATCAGTGCCCAGCAATCTGCTGCGGACAACTTTTTTTGTTAGCCTGCCCCTCGAATCATATACCGTAATATTGGCTGTAAAGCCGGGTTCATCAAACTTAAAATAAATATTTAAAACATCATCATGCCCATCACTGTTTGGTGAAAATATTTCCGGATAAATTGTAATATTGTCTTCTATGACTTCAGGTTCATGCGTAAATTGAGAGTTTCTATAACCCGGAGTGCCAAAGCCGACGTTTTCGGCAGCCGAATGCCAGTTGGATTTACTGTCGGATGGCCTGTGATAATTACGCCTTTCAAGTGCCACCCCCTTTTTGGTAGTTAGCAGGGCATAGTGCATGTCTTCAGTATAAACAACCATATCAATGATCTCAAGCGATTTGCTTGCGAATACAGCTATACCGCCGGCGTTGGTCATTCTTGGCATCGTACCGATACGAATAAAACCATAAGGATTGGTGGTCATGTAATGCTTTTTAACACCCCCAGGATTTGTGGTAATAACTACATATTCTCCCGGAAAAAAGAGATAGCTCTCGTCTGAAATATCCTGAACTGTTGTCAAATAATTTTCAACCGTATCTTTTGATGTTATTTTGTAATCTTTCAGATCAATTGTCTTATCCGACCTGTTATAAAGCTCAATATATCTATTGGAAGTTGCCCCGGGAGGGTTAAACAATATTTCATTAATGACCACATCAAATGTGTCAGCCGGTTCGGGAACAGCAACTTGAACAATGTTCTTGTCGAGTTTATTTCCGGCACAATCGGTCAAAGTCTTTTCGGCATCAACCTGGTATATCAAGCCGGTTTGAAGGTTTTCAGGCAAGGCAAGCTTGACCTTCCGGAATGCCGGAGGAACAGGCATTACTGATAAAGGATTGCCAATATCATGACTTTCATGATAAATATGATAGTTCATCTCGTTGGTCAATGAATATTCATCCATAGGTTCACTGAAAAACAGAATAATGGTATCAGAATCAATATAGCCGGCTCTTACAAGGTCCGGTTGTATAATATTGGGGTTCTCATCGCGTATTGAGTTTGTCTCCCCGGGAGTTCCGCCCCGCTGGTCTTCACTTGCACGCCAGTTGTCTTTACCTGCGCAAAAGTTGTAGGGGTCAATTTTTTCCAATGACCAGCCGCCATCGTCTTTCGCAGGATCCCGGTACCATTCATCAGAATAATATACCGTAGAGATCAAATAATCATTGTCATCATACAAAACCAATTCAGACCCTCCATGAGTTACTGATGAGGAAGTAAAACCGGGTACTGCAACAACATTACCATATGCCGAAAGCTCCTCATAGCCATTTTCGGTTGTTAATACCAAATATCCTTTGGGTGGAATAATAGCATAGGATATTTCCCTAATGCCGGTATGGTCTTGCAGATGCCATCCCTCAACATCTATTTCAAATTCAGTTGTATTATAGAGTTCAATAAATTCATGCGGGGGTAATTCCACCACAGGAGTTGTATTTACCATTAACTCATTGAAAACCACATCGAAACGTTGTGCAACGAAATCAATAAATTCACCTTCAAAAAATTCCATCATATTGCCGGCTAAATCTTCTATATTTTCAATGGTAATTTTATATAAATTATTTTCTGTAAAATTTTGTTCAAACATAAGCCGGACTATATTGGGCGCTTCAGGATTTCTGTTCGCTATCATCGGGGAGCCTATCCCCTGGTCAACAGTATAATTATTGACATTTTCCGCCGATCCGACTTCAACAACCTTTGAAAAGTGTACATCAAGAATATTCGGATCGACAACATTCAGTCTTAACACCTTGGGCGGATCAATATCGGGGATAATATCGCCGACATATATGTCGTCAAAATAAAAACGGTCTGAATTAGTTGCGGTATATCTGCAAAACAATCCAAACCATTCAGTAGAAGAATAAGTATTATCAAAAACAGAACCCTGTGGCAGGTATAAATCACCGCCACGGCTGTCAGCCCAGAATTCCCAGTTCCCATTGTTGTCGCGGATCACTTTTATACGCAACAAATTATTGGTGCCGGAAGCTACATTTTGGTCTCCCTCCAGAAGTTCATGAACAGAAGTTCCATCCTGCCTGTAAAAATATATTCGTTTATTATCAGTGCCATCCTTCCCTATCCTGATAAAATAGCCATTTATTTCTCCATGCATATCACTCTGATCTGCAACAAGATAAATGCGGGGATGGTTGTTATTTGAGGGCGTAAAAGCCAAACGTACCCAAAACTCCCATTGAGTGTTATCTATCCTACTATTCTCTGTTGCCAGGTATGATTCTCCGGCTTCAGTATCGTATAGCTGCAACTGATAATTTTCATTGACTATAAACTTATCCGTGTCGCCAATCCATTCAGGATCTTTCGTAAAATCACCATCGCTGAAATCATCATTGATCTGCCCGAAAGCAATAAACGGGAAAAACAAAAGTAAAATAACAAGTCTTTGATACATTTGTCAAATAATTTTTGTGAAGCCGTAAATATACAATTTTTACAAAAAGAAAATTAATTCTAAAATCATAAATCGTTTATTCTTGTTCTTAAATCAATATCTTTGTGGTTATAAAGAAACATTTTCCATAATTATGAAAATTGCATTGATAGGCGCAACCGGTCTTGTAGGCGGGGTTATGTGTAGTGTTTTGGAAGAGAGGAACTTTCCGTGCGATGATTTTTTCCCTGCGGCTTCGGAAAAATCCATTGGCAAGTTAATATATTTCAAAGGCAGGTCATACAGGGTATGCAGTATTGCGGATGCCTTGGCGGCAAAGCCTGATATAGCGGTTTTCTCAGCCGGTTCAAAGATATCACTTCAATGGGCAGAGGAGTTTGCCAAAGAAAATTGTTTTGTTATTGACAATTCATCGGCATGGCGTGGAGATCCTGATGTTCCCCTGGTAGTACCGGAGATCAATGCCGATACAATAACACCGCATAGTAAAATTATTTCCAACCCCAATTGCAGTACGATACAGATGGTTTTGGTGCTTACCCCTTTACATAAAAGGCTCAAAATCAAACGTATTGTTGTATCCACTTACCAATCGGTTACCGGAACCGGCATTAATGCTGTCCGTCAGCTCGATAACGAACGCGCCGGTATCAGCGGCCATATGGCATACCATTACCCTATTGACCTTAATTGTTTTCCACATGGAGGCAATTTTGATGAAAAAGGATATACCTCGGAAGAAATGAAGCTGGTCAAGGAAACCCGCAAGATACTCAACGAGCCTGTAATGAAAATCACTGCCACAGTAGTGCGCATTCCGGTCAAAGGCGGTCACTCTGAAGCCGTAAACATTGAGTTTGTAAAAGAGTTTGACCTTAAAGAAGCCAAATCCATAATCGAACAACAGGAAGGGGTTGTTGTGCAAGATGATCCTTCCGGCAACATCTATCCCATGCCAAAGTATTGTGAAGGAAAAGATGAGGTATTTGTCGGACGGATCAGAAGGGATGAATCAATTGAAAACGGCCTGAACTTATGGATAGTAGCTGATAATCTGCGTAAAGGCGCGGCTACCAATGCCATTCAAATTGCGCAGTACCTCGTGGAAAAAGGCTTCCTTAAAGCTTAACCTGATCAGTCCAAATTTTGCTATATTTTAAGATTTTTATCTATTTTGGTGCTGAATAACGATCACGGATCACCGGTTATTTACCTCCCTGGCCGATTATCCTTCGGTCAGCTCTTCATCTCTTATAACCATAAGTATTGCACCATTGGGGACTATTACATATTTTTCCTGTTTAAATTCGATCCAAAAAGCATTATCCTGCAGATATACGGCGAGGTCGCCTTCTTGAACCTGCAAGGGGAAATATTTTAACAAATCTTTCCGGTCTTTCCAAGGCTGATCAACATCATCAGGAGACGGAATAGGATATCCCGGCCCGGTCTTTATCACATAACCGCTTTGGATTTTACGCTTCTCCTCAACTCCAGGGGGCAAATACAAGCCTCCCTTCGTTTGATCGGATGAAGCTTTGGGCTTAATCAATACCCTGTCGCCAATCATTATGAATTTACGCAAATCCTTCTCTTCAATTTTCAATAACATTTATAATCCTTTCTTGATATATAATAAAATAATTACAAGTTAATACAGCTCTTCTTCACTTTATGTATTTAAAGGCTAAATTCAAATCACAAATGTAACTTTTTCATCAGACAAATTTAATATTAACCTAAAATTCAAAAATGAATTATAAAAAATCACTGCCGAGCGGAGCGAGACAACGAACACAATATAATTAAACACTCTGTGAGTAAATTCCAAAACACAAATGGCAACTAAATTTCAATTTAAAAATAATATTATTGAGCTTAAAACGCACGTTGAATCAACAAATTCACTGCATTAAAATTTTATTATCTAATAATGAGCCCTACTCTTAAAAATATTTTGCCCGCAGATTCACCTCGTAGAATAATTTTTTGAAAACGGGAATTTATAAAAAATGTTTAACTTTAACTTGAAAAACGGTCAACGTTATTCAGGCATGGTCAATTCCGTTTCACTCCGTTCGGAATGACCGTTTATCTTCTGTTAGGGGGCGGGATTTACACTTCATAAAATCAAAATTAATTTAAAAATTCAGCATTAATCTTTTCCATTTATATTTTTTTAAGAATATAACAAAAACAATCACTACTGTCCGATTAAAATTAAATATAGCCACTAAGACACAAAAACACTAAGACTCACAAAGCTGATAGTGCTGATTATAAAGCCCTTAGTGCATCTTAGTGTCTTAGAGTCTT
>PWZB01000027.1 GCA_003567625.1 Bacteroidales bacterium
GTAAGTTACAAGGAACATATATGCTTCTTGATGAAGCATCACTTACAGGTACGGCCAATATCATAATGGCTTCAGTACTTGCACGCGGAAAGACCACAATTTATAATGCAGCCTGCGAACCATATATTCAGCAGCTTTGCAAGATGCTTAATAATATGGGTGCAAAAATATCAGGTATAGGGTCGAATTTACTGACTATTGAAGGAGTTAATGAGTTGCACGGTTGCCAACACACAATACTGCCCGATATGATAGAAATTGGCAGCTTTATCGGGCTGGCAGCAATGACCCGGTCAGAGATCACAATAAAAAATGCAGGCTGCGAACAATTGGGAATGATACCTGATGTGTTCAGAAAAATTGGAATAAAAATAATACAACAACAAGATGACCTCTATGTACCATCACAGGAATGTTATGAAGTTACTACATTTATTGATGGCAACTTTTTGACAATTGCAGATGCTCCATGGCCTGGCTTTTCACCCGACCTTATCAGTATTATCCTGGTTACGGCAATACAGGCCAAAGGTAGTGTACTGGTACATCAGAAAATGTTTGAAAGCAGGTTGTTTTTCGTAGATAAGCTTATTGAAATGGGTGCACGTATTATACTTTGCGACCCGCACAGAGCAACAGTGATCGGCCTTAACAGAGAATACCCGCTTCGACCAATTGAAATGAAATCGCCCGATATAAGAGCCGGAGTAGCACTGCTCATTGCAGCACTCAGCGCCGACGGGAAAAGTTTAATCCATAATGTAGAACAAATTGACAGAGGATATCATGATATTGATACCAGGTTAAATAAACTTGGAGCAAAAATTAAAAGAATTCAAAGCTAAACCTGTCAATTTGTCGTTTAATTAATGCTGGCAAAAGATTTGCAGAATCGTATCTTTGAAAATGGTAAAAAAATATAAATGTTGATTAATTATGACAGAAAAAAAAACAGACCAGAATATAGACAAAAAAAAATCAGATGATAAGGAACAGGAAAAAGGTATAGATAATAAAAAAGAAACTTTTGAAAATAAAACAGAACCTGAAACATCCGGCAAAATGAAAGGTGATAAAAACAGAGATAAACCGGATAACGATGAAAATATGACTATAAAAGAAAGTAAACAAATAATTGATGATGCTGCCGGTGTAAACGGTGACAGTAAAGATAAATCCGCTGATAAGCAAGAAAAGCAAACCTGTAAAAAGAATGATGAAAAGGAGTTTTCGGAAGATGTTCGTGACGAAAAAATTCTGGAATTACAGGCAAAGTTTGACGATCTCAACGACAGGTACCTGAGGTTATTTTCCGAGTTTGACAATTTCAGGAAAAGAACTATAAAAGAAAAGACCGAACTTATAAAGACGGCTTCAGAGGATATAATAAAGTCGTTGTTACCGGTCATTGATGACCTGGACAGGGCTTTAGAGTTGATCAATGAGGACAGTGATCAAGAAGCAACCAGGGAAGGTATTGAGCTGATATTAAACAAACTCAAAACCATCCTTTGCCAAAAGGGTATGGAAGAGATCAAGGCAATAGGAGAGGAGTTCAATACCGATATACATGAAGCTGTTTCGAACGTTACGGCAGAAAAAGACGAAGATAAAGGCAAAATAGTTGAAGTTGTTCAAAAAGGCTATTTATTGAACGGAAAGGTTCTCAGATATGCAAAAGTTGTTGTAGCCTGTTAGTGTTATAGGCTTATTTTAACAAAAGTGCAATATTTGGTAATCGGTAACCGGTAAACGGTGATCAGTGATCGTTAATTGGTAATCGGTAACCGGTAATGTGTGACACGGTATCCAATGACCAATGACCAATGACCAATTAAACATAGTTTAAAACTTTTTATATAAAATAGAAACTAATTAAAAGACTCAAAAGTCTAAATGGCAAAAAGAGATTATTACGAAATATTGGGATTATCAAAGGATGCATCGCCACAGGAAATAAAGAAGGCATACAGGCAAAAAGCTTTAAAGTATCATCCTGATAAGAATCCGAATGATAAGGAAGCAGAACGTAAATTCAAGGAATCCGCCGAGGCATATGAGGTTTTAAGTAATCCTGAGAAAAAATCAAGATATGATCAATTCGGGCATTCAGGTTTGGGCGGAAAATACGAACCGTCCGGCTTTGGTGGCATGAGTATGGAAGATATTTTCAGCCAGTTTGGCGATATCTTCGGGAGTGCATTTGGCGGTGATTTTGGAAGCAGTTTTGGTGGAGGATTCAGGCAACAACAAACACGCAGAACTACCAAAGGGAGCAATATCAGGATAAAGGTCAGCCTTACGCTTGAAGAGATCCTTAAAGGTGTTGAAAAAAAATTACGTATAAATAAATATGTTGCCTGCAATACTTGTAATGGTACCGGTGCCAAAGGCGGTGGCTCGTATAATACCTGCAATACCTGTCGGGGAATGGGTAGAGTAACCCGTGTAACCAACACTTTCCTTGGCCAGATGCAAACTACATCCACCTGTCCTGATTGTGGTGGCGAAGGACAAATAATAAAAGAAAAATGTACCGGTTGTTATGGCAACGGAATAGTGAAATCCGATGAAGTAATACCAGTAAAAATACCTGCCGGCGTTGGTGAAGGCATGCAAATTTCAGTCAATGGCAAAGGAAATGCCGCTGCAAGAGGCGGAGTACCGGGCGATTTGATCATACTTATTGAAGAAGCTAAACATGATAAATTTTTCAGAGACGGCTCAAACCTTTTGTACGATCATTATGTCAGCTTTCCCGATGCAATACTGGGATGTACAATCGAAGTGCCGACACTTGAAGGGAAAGCTGTGATAAAAATAGAACCGGGTACGCAATCAGGAAAAGTGCTGCGGCTTAAAGGAAAAGGATTGCCGTCTGTCAACTCCTATGGCAGAGGCGACCTGCTTGTGAATGTTAACGTGTGGACACCGCAAAATCTATCTGCCGAAGAACGTCAATTGATACAAAAACTGGCACTATCAGAAAACTTCAAGCCTAAACCAAAAAAAGGCAGCAGGAGCTTTTTTGAAAAAATGAAAGATTATTTTAATTAACAATAAATGGACAACCTTATTCAAGTTAATTCGGTTACTAAAGATTTTACCGGTCACAGAGCTCTTGACAATGTATCAATCAGCGTGCCCAAACAATCTATATATGGACTGCTCGGTCCTAACGGAGCCGGAAAAACCACACTTATAAGGATCATAAACCAGATAATAGGCCCCGATAAAGGAGAAATTTTCTTTAATGGGGAAAAAATTCGTCCCAAACATGTTGAAAAAATAGGATACCTGCCCGAGGAAAGAGGATTATATAAAAAGATGAAAGTGGGCGAACAAGCATTATACCTTGCCCAATTAAAAGGTTTACATTATCATCAAACCAAAAAATTACTGAAAGAATGGTTCGAAAAATTTGACCTCCTCAACTGGTGGAATAAAAAAGCTGAAACGCTTTCAAAAGGGATGCAGCAAAAATTGCAATTCATAATCACTGTTTTGCATAACCCCAAGCTCCTTATTTTTGATGAGCCTTTCACCGGATTCGACCCGATAAACGTAAACATACTTAAAGATGAAATATTTAAACTTAAGGAGCAAGGCGCAACAATAATTTTCAGCACTCACGATATGGGTTCTGTTGAGGAATTGTGCGACGAAATAGCCCTTATCAACAAATCAAAAAAAGTACTGGAAGGTAATGTCAGAAAAATAAAAAAAGAACATGCAAAGCAGATATTCAGGGTTGAAATGGCCGGGCTTTCATCATCTTTTGAAACACTGAAAAAAGAGAATTTTGAAATAGTGGAACAATCAACAAAAGATGGCTTGATAGAAGCCGTTATCAGAATAAATAACGATAAAACCACAAATGACCTTCTGGAAGCGCTTATTGAAGTTGGAAATATCGTTTCGTTTAATGAAGTTATACCAAGTATGAATGAAATTTTTATCAGTACAGTTACACAAAATCAATAATTGCCGGTTGAGGGTTATAAATTGACCATTAAAGATTGAATTATTTTCAATAATGTTTAAGAAAATTTTTATTATCATAAAAAGAGAGTTTCTCTCAAGGGTTAAAAAGAAGTCGTTTATTGTAATGACGATTTTAGGGCCAGTATTATTTGCTGCCCTTATTACCCTGCCTGTTATTTTAGCAAGGTGGTCTGACAGTGAATATAGCGTCGCAATTGTAGATAACACCGGGCTTTTTTACGACAGGTTTGAAGATGGTAATGATGTTGTTTTTACTAACTTACCCGTCAGCCTTGACGATGCTTTAGAACTATTGCAGCGCGAAAAGTTCAACGCGATACTGCATATTCCCGAAGCCGCATTTGAATCGCCGTCAACACTTCGTTTATTTACCACAAAAGCCGTTAATATAAATGCCAAAATTCATGTTGAAAATGTTCTTAAACATGAGTTTGAAAGTTTAAAGCTGGGTGCCAGGGGAATTGACAGTGAGGTTTTACGGGCAATTGAGACCAATATCAGCATCCAGGCGGTGCGGATTCTGAGTGATGGCATGGAGCAGACCGATTACCCGGAAGTCAGTATGGCCCTGGGTATAATCAGCGGGTTATTGATCTATTTGTTTATTTTCCTTTTTGGATCCCAGGTGCTCAGGGGTGTGCTTGAAGAAAAAACAAGCCGTATCATTGAGGTCATTATTTCTTCCGTAAAGCCCTTTCAGCTTATGATGGGCAAAATTGTCGGCATTGCTTTGGTTGGCCTGGCACAATTTCTGATATGGGTGTTTCTGACTCTCCTGTTGGTGTTTGTAGTCAGAACAGCCGTACCCGATATATTTCAGTTCACACCGGATGAACAAGTTCATATCACATCCGCTCAAATGCTCGATACCGGACGACTAGAAGAACAAATGGATACAATACAACACCATGATACCGCAGCAGGACAAGTCCTGGAATCATTATCGGCTATAAACTGGTATGTGATGATATTCTTTTTTATATTCTTTTTCCTCGGAGGTTACTTTTTGTATGCAGCCCTTTTCGCCGCCATTGGCTCTGCCGTCGATAACGAAGCCGATACGCAACAGTTTATGCTGCCGGTTACAATACCGCTGATATTCGCAATTATTTTCGGACAGATGGTTATGGTCAATCCGGCAGGACCTGTGGCTTTCTGGCTGTCAATAATACCGCTTACTTCACCAGTGATAATGATGATAAGAATACCCTTCGGAGTGCCTTTTTTCGACCTCTATCTATCGGCTTTCCTGTTGATAGCCGGCTTCCTCGCTACCACATGGCTGGCCGCAAAAATATACCGTACTGGAATATTGATGTATGGTAAAAAAGTCAGCTATAAAGACCTTTGGAAATGGATAAGGTACTGAATTTTAAACAAAAGAAAAAGCCCTTCGGGGAAAAAAATGAAATCTCAAAAAACAAATTACAAATTACAAATAATAGTCAAATTCCAACAACCAATGACTGAAAACTGTTTGAAATTTTGAATTTAGAAGTTGGAATTTATTTGTAATTTGTTTTCTAATAATTTGGTGCTTCAGTATGGTGAACAACGAAAAAAAACGGGCAAACAAGTTATAATTAATTGCTTTTAAGAGCTTATAAAACGGGCACAGGGAATACATTATGCTGCAACATCAGATAAATACCATTATAAAGCTTGTATTTGCAATCGTTGACCATCCGTTGTGGGGAATGACCATTGAAGCCTATGGTGTGAAAATGGCAGGTAAACACCAGTTTAGCTATGAAGTGAAAAAAATAACCAAAAACAATGTAAAAGAGTACTTTGATAATACCGGTGAAACCGAATTACAAATTCTCAATCTGCTGGAAAAATATTCCGATGAAAATATTTACAAAAGATTCGGCAAACATAAAGAGCGGCAACTCGATTTTTTAAAACGAATAAACGAAAAATATACGGAAAACCACATAAGGCCTTTTATAGAAAAGCATTTATCTGAGATCACAGATTTTCTTTCAGACAACAATTTGCATTTATTTTATCAAGGTGCTCCAGGCAGCCTTATCAATGAACAGCCCCTGTCAATAGTTGCAAACCCGGTTGAACCGGTTTTCAACTTTGAAAAACATAATACCGAAACGCGCTATTATCTGACCCTTAAAACAAATTCGCAAAACATATCTTTGGCAAACCGTGATGCTTTGATACTGGCAAACCATCCATGCCTGCTTCTGTTAGGTAATAATATCTACAGGTTCGGCAAAAATTTTGACGGCAAGAAGCTTTTGCCCTTCTTAAGGAAAGAATATATTGTTATCCCGGGCAAACACGAGAAAAAATATTTTGAAACATTCATAAAAAGAACAATAAAGCAATACAGAGTCAAAGCAACCGGCTTCGAAATAGAAGAAATAAAAAATGAGCCGGCAGCCTTGCTTGGTATTGAAGCCGACTGGAATAACAGGGCGGTGCTGGTAATCTCATTTCAATATGATGAGGATGTGTTTTTCTCACCGCACGAAACAGAGCTTTGTAAAGTAAAGCTGTCTGTAGAAAATAATTATTACCGGTTCAGAAAAATAACCAGGGATTCTGAAAAAGAAAAGATGTTATCGGAAATATTAACCGATCATGGTTTGAAAGAAGTAAATCATTCAAATTATGTTCTTTCCGATGAAAAAATGGTTGAAACCCATAAAGAAATAATCTGTCAACGTTATCATTTACTTGATTGGCTGTCAGAACATAAAGAATTGCTTGTGAAGAAAGGTTTTCAATTTACCCAAAACCATTTCCGGGAAAAATATTTCATTGGTAAGCCCGAAATTACGTTCAATATAGATGAAAAATCCGACTGGTTTGATATCGGGGGTTATGTTTTGTTCGGTGAACATAAAATCCCGTTCATTGCTTTAAAGAACAATATTTTGCGGGGAGAACGTGAGTATCTGCTTCCTGACGGAACCATAGGGCTAATACCTGAAGAATGGTTTGAAAGGTATGGTGGTGTCATGACTTTTGCAACGAAAAAAGACAAGAATCTTACCCTGAATAAGCATCATTTTACTATTCTTGAGGACCTTGACCTGGTTAAAAAACATAAGAACACCAAAGGTGTTCCGTTCAAGCAGGAGGATTTGCCAAAGTCATTAACGGCATCTTTACGCCCTTATCAGCTGACCGGTTTTCAATGGCTCAATTTTTTACAAAGCAATAAGCTTGGCGGATGCCTTGCCGATGATATGGGACTGGGTAAAACCATACAGGCTCTTGCTGCTTTGTTGAAACTTAAAGAACCGGATAAGGATTTCAACGAAACAGACCATCAATACACCCAGGATCAGTATAATTCATCTTTTAAAGACCATGATCCCATGCAGCTGGATCTGTTTGCCGACAGATATGGGCAAGCGGGCCGGAAAAGACATACATCTGTAATTATAATGCCTTTATCCCTGATACATAACTGGATCGATGAAATAAAAAAATTTGCACCTATGCTGAAGGTTTTTCAGCATACAGGTGCCGGCAGACCGCAAACCGTTGATAACTTTTCCAGGTACGACCTGATACTGACTACCTATGGAACAGTACGTAGTGATATTGATATTCTGAAAAAGTTTCATTTCAGCTATATTATCCTTGATGAAAGTCAAATCATAAAAAACGCGGAATCAAAGATCTTTATGGCTGTAAAACAACTGAAAGGTATGTACAGGTTGGTTTTAACGGGAACGCCGATAGAAAATTCGCTTACAGACCTGTGGTCGCAGTTCTCATTTCTAAACCCGGGTATGTTGGGCAGCCTGGCCGGTTTTAAAAGAGAATTTGTTATACCCATTGAAAAACAAAACGACAAGCTTAAGCGCATAAAATTGCAAAAACTGATACAGCCATTTATTTTGCGACGTAATAAAAACTATGTTGCCAAAGAGCTGCCCGATCTGACCGAGAAAATCCATTACTGCGAAATGACTGAAGAGCAGAGCAGTTTCTACGAACGCAAAAAATCGGAAGTACGCAACATGATCCTCGAAAATTACAGAACAGCCGGTAGCAACAAAGCCAAATTCATGTTGCTGAGCAGCCTTACGAAATTGAGGCTTATTGCCAATCACCCGGTAATAGTTGAAAACAGCTATGAAAGTGATTCAGGCAAGTATCAGGAAATATTGCATAACATCAATAAAGTGTTGTCGGAAGAGCATAAAGTCCTGTTGTTCTCACAGTTTGTAAAATACCTGAATATTTTTGCTGATTATTTCAAAGAAAATGATATTCCTTTCGGCATGTTAACGGGCAGGGTAAGTGAAAAGGAACGTAAGCCGGTCATAGAAAGGTTTCAGAATGACGCTGATATGCGTGTTTTTTTGATATCGTTACGTGCCGGGGGTGTCGGTCTAAATCTTACCGGCGCTGATTATGTGTTCATGCTCGACCCCTGGTGGAACCCCGCAGTGGAAGCACAGGCAATAAACAGGGCCCACCGTATCGGGCAGGATAAAAAGGTGTTCGTATATA
>PWZB01000173.1 GCA_003567625.1 Bacteroidales bacterium
AAGGCAAAAAAGATAAAAATAACAGTCAGATAAATCAAAATGTCCTTTCGCATATTATAGAATTTTAAGTTTATATAAATACTGATTTTCGGAAACAAAAATAATTGAAAATCCTAAAAAATGATCGTTGTTCGAATAATTGGTCTCATAAATTACATTTTTTGGGTTTTTTTATCTTATTACTTTCAAAAATCTTGCGTTTTGGCATAATTTTAAAAATAAGTTTTAAAATATTTTAAACGGAGATTAGTGATAAAAACAAACTTCAGTTAATATCTTATTTCAGCCTTGTGCTGCGGTAGGATTTACTATGTAAAACTTACATTTTTGAATTTTACCGGTGCAAGCTCATAATATTTAAGGCCGGTAATTAACATCAGATAGTTAGTAAGTTTTATAAAATCATCTGCCATTTAAACCCAAAAGTCCATATTTTTGTTACAAAAGCATTACAATCATGAAGATTCCGATAGTTTTATCGCTATTTCTTGTTTTTAAGATATGTGCTTTTTCTCAGCCACCGGAAGTTGAATTGCAGCCTTTTAATATTTGGGAATTAAGGCATATGGGGCAATATAAACAAGGGTTAAAGTTACATGATACGGCATATGCATCTGCTGTTAGCCGCCTGGCGGGTTTATACCGTTCTATGGGCAGCTATGAAAAAGCTGAAACGTTATATGGGCAGGCATTGCAAATACGTGGAAAGTTTTTGGGCGAAGATCACCCTGATTATGCTGCATCGCTCAACAACCTTGCATTGCTTTATAAAGACATGGGAAATTATATAAAAGCCGAAGACCTGTACCTGGAAGCTCTTGGGATCATTAATAAAACATTCGGAACAAACAACCTATCCTATGCAACCACATTAAGCAACCTGGCTACTTTATACCGCGACTATGAAAACCATGAAGCTGCCGAACCCCTGTACATGGAAGCTTTGACAATATTCACAGATATATTGGGTGAAAAAAAACATGCTTCTTACGGCATAACGCTTAATAATTTAGCGGTTATGTTCAGAGATATAGGTAATTATACTGCTGCTGAACCACTTCAGAACAAAGCTGTTGAAATAATAAGCGGTGTTTCGGGCAAAGACCATCCTTCTTATGCTACAGCATTAAACAATCTTGCAATCCTGCACAAAAAAACGGGCAACTATTCAAGTGCTGAAAGTTTGTTTACAAATGCGTTAACAATACGTAAGAAAATAGTGGGGGAAAACCATCATTCCTATGCGAATTCTCTTTATAGCCTGGCGGATATGTATTACCACACCGGAGAATATCAAGCCGCTGACTCTTTATATAAAGAAGCCAATAATATTATTTTTTATAATATACGGCAACAATTTGGTTTTCTTTCGGAAAAAGAGAAAGAGCTTTATCTGAAAACTTTTTCCGGCAGATTTGACGCATTTAAGTCTTATTCGCTTGAAAGACAGGAAACTAATCCTTCGATAGTTGATGAAACATATAACTATGTTCTGAAGACCAAAGGGCTTTTGTTAAAATCGAGCTCTGCTATGCGCAATGCTATTTTAAACAGTCATAATGAAGAACTTATCAGCAATTATGAAAACTGGATCCGGCTTCGGCAACAAATAGCCCATCTAACATTTTCAGGAATATCTGAGCGTGATTCAAACATCGTTTTACTCGAAAAACAAGCCAATGAACTGGAAAAAATGCTTGTGAGGAAATCTGTAGAATTCGGCGATCTTGAAGAGATATTTAATATAAGCTGGTATGACATTAAAAACAAGCTTAATCCGGGTGAAGCGGCAATTGAATTCACACATTTTTCTCACAACATTGACAGCATATTATATTGCGCATTAATAGTCAGGCATGACAGTGATTATCCTTTAATGGTCCCTTTATTTGAAGAAAGAGAATTAGCTGATATTATGGGAGGGTATTCGGGCAATAACCAAAAATATATAAATGCAGTTTATGGTAAGCTTTCAAAACCCGGTACGGATTTGTATCATTTAATCTGGCACCCTATTGAAAAATATCTGGATGAGGTTAACACCTTATACTTATCGCCTTCAGGTTTATTACACAAAATATCATTTGCTGCTATCAATAAGGATACAAATAAGTATCTGCTGGATGAATATAATATTCTCATGCTTAGCACCACAGCCAAAACGGGTACTCTAACCCGGCTCGATTTTCGTAAAAAGCCCGATGTTACTCTTTTTGGCGGAATAAAATATTCAATAGGCTCTACTACCAACCATCCATGGTTATTTTTGGGAGGCACTTTAGAGGAAATAAAAACTATAGAAAAAGCACTTGACAGCCGGGCCAACGTGGAACTTTTGACAGGCAAAGATGCTACAATTACAAAATTTAAAAATATGGCGTCAACAAGTGATATTCTTCATATAGCCACTCATGGTTTCTTTTTTCCTTATCCTTCAAAAGAATATCATGCATTTACAAATGAAATGGAATTTGATGATGTTGAATTTAGGGGGAAAGCGACATATGCCCGGAAAAGATTTATAGACAATCCTGACCCTCTAATGCGCTCAGGGTTGGTATTTGCAGGTGTAAATGATCACTGGACGGGATATGAAATAACTGATAAGGATAAAGATGATGGTGTATTGACCGCATTTGAAGTAATAAACATTGATCTTCGAAACAATAAACTTGCGGTTATGTCGGCTTGCGAAACAGGTTTGGGCGATATAGTAGGCAGTGAAGGGGTGTATGGTTTGCAACGTGCATTTAAAATGGCCGGCACAGATCATCTGATAATCAGCTTGTGGCAAATACACGACAAAGAAACGGCAGAATTCATGAAAACCTTTTATGGATTGCTTATAGAGAAAAATGATTTGTATGAGGCTTTTGCAAAAACGCAAAAAATAATGCGGCGCAAATATGATCCCTTCTTCTGGGCTGCATTTATTCTGACCCAATAAGGGATTAATCTTGATTTAATTACGAGGACACAAAGTACGTTCAATAAGGTAATTTAAATTAGTATCCCTCAGCGGCATAAATTTTTTCAGGTATAGGCGTTTAGATATCCCAAGATTTATATAAAGAGAAGTTAAGAACTTCCGGAGGAGCTTCCGGCCTCCGGTTAAAACCATACTGCGGCTTCCAGCCTGCGGTTATTTAAAAAATTCTTTTATTCAACCCTTGCAGGGTTGCGGATTTTTTTGGGGAAAATCGTGCATACCAATGCAACGCAGGCGGAATATCAAAAAAACAAATTGAGACGAAATATCCCAATATTTAATTGAAAAAATATATAATTTAGCAAAACAAAAATTTCGGATAAATTCATTAACCAAAAAAATCAACTATGAAAACTTATAATAAATCAGCCAAACTAATTTTAAAAGGTTTGTTTGCTGTTATTTTTTTCACATCAGTTGTTTTTTCTTCCCTGGCCCAGGAGTATCACACCATAAGAGTAAACGGGACAATTGTGCTGGTTGAAAGAAACGTTGAATTAGAACGCGGAACTATTTTCGACGAAAAGGATTCATTGGTTTTTAAAACCTATAATTCTCTTGCTACCGTTGTCCATCCTGCAAAGGGAAGGTTTATACTCCGGCCCGACAACGTTGACCTGGCTTATGCAAAAGCAAGTTATACTCCCGCTATGAGTAATATTAAATCAAGAACAATATTGTCTGAAGAACTTGCACACGAATATGAGAATATTGACCTGTCAAAAGCCAAAGCAAGCTTTACGCCGGCAATAACCAATATAAGCTCAAAAAGCAGTACGTTAATGACTTTAAGTGATTTGCAAAATCACTTTCATGGCAGTTATGCAATAATTGATGAAATAAAACTTCATATCAATCCGGAAAAATTTCCCATGACACAAGAGAAGTTTTTCTTTATCAGGTATGAATTTGACAGTGAACCGATTTTTAAAAAGCTTGCTTTTATGGATGACACACTTGTTATTGATAAGAAAGAACTACTTTCAATTGATGGCAAACCGGTAACTGATGCCAGTATTATTACGGAAATGGAAGTATGGTATATGGAACGCGATAATAACAACAATATCACATATATTGGTACATTCGAGCCGGTGTTTCCTGATGAAGAACAGCTTTACGAAGAAATTTCAATAATTGTTGAAGTATTTCAAGATAAAAGCAGGGATGAAATATTGGCTGAGATCCTTTCCTATATCAATGAATTTTATGGTAAGCCGAACAGAAATTCCATGGAAGTATGGCTGAGCAATAGAGCAGTTTTTTAAAAGCAGCCGCCGGTAGTTAACATATTACAGTTGACAAAAAGAATTAATCAAATATTTTGATTTTGAAAAAAGTTTTTATTCCTGTCTTAATATTATTTTCATACTTCTTACCTTTAGAGGGTCAAAACAATTATTTTACGGCAACGGATTTCACCAGGAAATCGGTTATTAATTACACTCAACGCGAATACGGGGATACTTGTCATTCGCAAAACTGGTCGGTAGTTGAAGACAGCCGGGGTATAATGCATTTTGGTAATAGTACCAGGGTATTACATTATAACGGCGTTAACTGGGATGCAACCCGTATTCCGTTACACGGCGGTTTTGTTACTTCGCTTGCTGCAGATCCCTATGGAAATATCTATGTGGGTGCAAACGGTGAATTCGGTAAACTTAAACCCAATGAAAAAGGGGAGCTGCAGTATATCTCCTTTTCCGACTCGCTTGATATTGAAGATTCTTTCTTTGGTACGGTATGGAGGACTATGCTTTATAATAACGGTGTTTTGTTTTTTTCGCAAGAAAAAATGTTTCACTGGAAAGGCCACGAAATAACGGTTATTGACCCTGAAACATCTTTTCATCTTGCTTTTGTTGTTGACGACGAACTTTTTGTCAGGCAAAGAGAAAAAGGGTTAATGAAATACACGGATGAAGGGCTTATCTTAATCCCGGACGGTGAAGTTTTCAGGGATTTTGGGATTTTTGGAATATTTCCCGCGTTTGAAGATAACAGGTACCTGGTCGTCACCCAGGAAAAAGGATTATATATATATTATTTTGCTGAAGGTCATTCGGGAATAAAACCGCTTTATTCGCCTCATGCCGGTATTCTTAACAAATCAAGGATCATTGGTGGCACCATGCTCCATAACGGTAAGATTGCATTAAACACACTCAATAATGGAGTTATTATCATCAATAATGAAGGTAATATAAAAGATATCATTGATCAAAATACCGGAATGCGTGATAATGACGTAAAGCAGGTATTCCAGGACAGTTGGGATAATTTATGGATTGCTCTTAATACAGGTGTAAGCAGGGTGAATTATTCGTCGCCCATATCTTTTTTTGATGGCCATACAGGAATAGACGGAAGCATACAAGCCGTTGCAAAACATAATAACAAATTGTTTGCAGGCACATCCAACGGCTTATTCGTTGAGAATACCAATTTGTCCGATAAGCTTTATGATCATTTTATAAAAATAGAAGGTTTCAACAAAGACGTAAAAAATCTTGTTGCGGTCAGTGGATCACTTATCATAGGCACCCGTGAAGGTCTTTATCTGTACGATAAACATGGCATGATAAAGCAAATAAGAGATATTGATGCATCTTCCGTTTATTGGTCATCCGGCAGGAATTTACTTTTTGTAGCCGGTAGTGAAGGCTTTTTTGTTTTTAACATGCCACAAATGAACCTTATAAAATCTTATAAGGACCTGGTCATTCGAAATCCACTGGCTATTGCTGAAAAGGTTGCAACTAAAAGAGAAGGCACGGAGCTCTGGACAGGAACTCTCAATTCAGGGGTCTTCAACATTTTTGTAAGTCCCGGCCTGGACATTGAATATGAGCAATACATAGGAACACGGTCAGGCCTGGGTGATACCTGGGTAAAACCTTTTCAATACAAGGATAACGTATATTTTGGTGTAAATATAGGTTTAATGGAATTCATAGTTGAAAATGAGATAACCGAGACGGAAAAAACCATAAAAGATGAGTTAAGAGGTTATTTCGATTTTTCTCCATTACAACCTGTAGAAAGGGCAGCTTCCTTTAATCATTTTATGTATGCATTTGGTAAAACATGGTTCTGTTATGATAATCATGTGGCCTATATTTATGATAATGATGAGCCGGTTAAAGAACCATTCATGGGTATTGATTTTCCGCGGATTGACATTATTTTGCCTGTTGACAGCAACACGATATGGATAGGTGCGGATGATGGCATGGCGAAAGTTAATGTTGATTGGATTAAAGATTATTCAATTAAACCGAACATTAATTTTTTCCGGATCACGTCTAAAAAAGATTCTTTGCTTAAAAAAGGGTTCTTCTATACGGATGATTATTCTGTGCCCTTGCTTCCGTACGAATTAAATGATATTTATTTTTCATATGCTTCTCAATTTGAAGAGAGCGGCTTTAAAGCAGAGTATTCGTATAAGCTGAAAGGATACCGTGATGAATGGGCCGGGTGGTCGAATGACGAGAGAGTCAGCTTTACTAATTTGCGCGAAGGCGACTATGTATTTAAAGTCAAAGCCCGTGACATTTACGGTAATGAAAGCGAAGCTTTATCATTTGAATTTAAAATATTGCCGCCATGGTATCGCACCATAGGTGCTTATGTTTTGTATGTGATACTGGCTGTACTAATTGTTTATGGTATTGTCAGGTTAAGCATAATGCGACTTAAAGCAAAAAACATTCAGCTTGAAAAAATAATTGAGAAGCGTACGGAAGAGATCCGCGCTCAGAAAGAGGAAATAGAAAAGCAACATGCCGTAGTTGTGAAGCAAAAAGAAGAGATAACCAGCAGTATAACTTATGCCAGCCGTATTCAAAATGCTTTGGTTCCCGGTAAGGAGTTTTTAAAAGATAGTTTACCAGGGCATTTCATACTATGGATGCCAAGGGATATTGTCAGCGGCGATTTTTACTGGGCAAAAAAGATCGACCCCTACGTCTTTATTGTAGCAGCCGATTGCACGGGGCATGGTGTGCCGGGCGCTTTTATGAGCATGCTGGGGATTGCGTTTCTGAATGAAATAGTGCAATATGAAAAATTAGCGAAATCACGGGAAGAAATGGATGGAGTGTCAGCTTCATTAGCCCTTGAGGAAATGAGAAAGTATGTTAAGACCACATTGCGTCAGAAAGGTGAAAGAGATGAACAAAAAGATGGTATGGACCTGGCTTTTTGTGCCTTAAATACCAAAAGCAATACGCTTTACTATGCAGGAGCAAACAGCCCCCTGGTACTTATACGTAATAACGAACTTATCGAATACAAACCTACACGTAATCCCATAGGTATTCATATAAAGGAAAAATCTTTTGAAAATCATAAAATAAAACTCCGGAAAGGTGATATGATATATCTTTTTTCAGATGGATATCGTGATCAATTTGGCGGTAAGAACGGTGCAAAATTCGGAAAAAAAGCATTCACGCAACTCCTGATAAAAATACATAAAAAACCTTTGAGCGAGCAGAAACAAATACTTGAAACAACCATTAAGGACTGGATGTCAGACAAGTATAATCAACTGGATGATGTTTTGGTTGTAGGTTTTACTATATCCTGACAATATGGTAAGCGTTTAAAAATCATCCGGATATTTTTGCGACCTTTTAAGCCGGTTTACAAAATCTATCAGTTGCGGAAAGAACTCCCTGAACTCTTCTGAAAACTCATTGTAATTGGCAACCAGGTCTTTTACGGCAAACTCCATTCCCGATTCAAAAGGTGTACGGCGCGCCAGGCCTTCGAAATTTTTTTGCAGTCTATCAAAGTCGGCATAATTAACCAGCCAGTTGGAGCCGATCATAAAAGGCAATATCCTTTGAGCACGGTAAGGCAGCAACAGATAATTACCCAGCAGCACATTATAGGCATTGTTGAGAAAACTGTCTATAGAAGTTTTGGAATAATCATCCCAATGCTTTGCAAGAAAATGGTCGTAATAAAGATCAACAACTACCGCTGAATAATGACGGTATTTGCTTCTTAACCTGTTTTTGCTTTGTGCTACTACCGGGTGGTCATCAGTATAATGATCTATCCTGCGGTGCATCTTTATGCCTTTAACTATGGCGGGGCTGAACCTTTCAATCTGCCTGCCCTTAACCATATCGGCAATAAAGTTGCCCAGGATCAAATCCTCATCATCGCCCGACAAATATAAGTGAGCCAAAAAATTCATCCTTATATGGTTTTCATATACCCTGTTTTATTATCGAATTACGAATATGCGAATTGCGAATATGCGAATTACGAATAGCTTACCGAATAATGATTACCGATTACCGGTTAC
>PWZB01000087.1 GCA_003567625.1 Bacteroidales bacterium
CACGGCAATATGCGGCGAAACATCTATATTTTCAAGCTGATGGCTGCTCAACTCGTAAACTATCCATGAATGGGCTTTAACGGATGCTATACGGTCGAAAGGAGGAATGCCGATATTCCCTGCAAAAATAACGTCTTTTTTTACCTGCCGCATAATATGGTATATCATGCTGGCTGTAGTGGATTTCCCCTTTGAACCGGTAACGCCAATGATCCTGTCGCGAAAAAGTCTTATAAACATTTCAGTCTGGGAGGTTATTTCGACAAGTTTCGAAAACCCGGCAAGCTTCTTGTAAGAAACGCCGGGGCTTTTTATCACCAGATCGTATAACTGCAGCGATTTCAGGTAATTATCGCCTGTATGAAAGACAATATTGGCATCAGAGCCGAACTTATTTTTAAAATCATCCTCTGCTGAACTGCGGCGATCTGCAATACCCAAAAGTGCACCGGGCAAAAATTTTCTGACAAACCTATAGGTTGACTCCCCCTCGCGTCCAAAGCCGAGAATCAATAATTTCTTGTTTTTTAAAAAAACCTTCAGGTTGCTTTCTGTCATTGCTCTGTTAATTGAACGTTTTTATGCCGAAAGGAAAAAAGCGCAGATTTACCCTGTGTAATATTATTAATACCATGTTGCATAAAAAAATTCTTATCCTACACGTTAAACGCGGACATAGCGGATTTACGCAGATTAATCAGTGATTATCCGCTGTATCAGCGTCACCCGTGTTCTATTGGCAAGTTGTCCAAAACTCGCCTAATAAACCTTTCCGGCACAAAATGCTTCGACGAAACTGAACTTAGCAGATCAGTCCGTCTGTTAAAATAATGGATGTATTTTTCTGTCTCTACATAATATTTTATTAAAGCAGGTTTTTCCTCATTACCGTAAAACTTCTTTATTGCCATGCAAAGCGCAACATTGACTTCCTCGACCGTGCCGACACATTCAAAAGGCTTGTACTCCGATATGCCTGTCAGCTCATCGAAATACTTTTTCAGGTCATAATTTTCAAAAAGATTTTCTCCAAAGATATTTATCATTTTGCCGGGTTCCAAAAACGGAGACAGAATGATAAACACGAACAAACATTTTGGGCAATTACAACACCATATATCGCTTTTACTTCCTGCATTACAACTTTTAAAAATCTTATGATATTTTTCGTGCCGGGCGAATAATGCGGCTATTTGCAGTTCATTCAATGGTCGCAGGAAGCTGAAATAGTCTATTTCGGGGCAAATGAATTTCACCACATAATCCCTGAAGCTCTTTTCAAATTCATAGCTTTTTGAGTACTGATGATTAATGTCCGTACCCGGGATAGTTGCTTCACTGGCGCTTGATTCGTTGGAAAGCGCAACATATTTTGTTTTTGTACCTGCGCAAGCCAGCAGTGAAACAAAAGCCAGAAGGGCGGAAAAAGGCGTATGACCATTTAAATAACCCTTTTCGTTCAGATCAAGCATAGTCTTATCAAGCTCACGGTCAATAACCAAAACATTTTCCGGCTTAAAACCGGCACATTCTATTGTTTGACGGGTAGCCAGGCGATGATTAACGACCATCGGTATTACAACATGCTTATGATCTTTAAGCATCTCAAGAGTCACAACCGAATCCTTCCCCCCTCCCACCGGAATGATAAGTCCGTCCAAATAATCCGTATGTGAAAAGAGATTTCCTTCAGAACTGTTTTCATGATTGTATATATTAACAAAATCGTCATAATCTACCGCAATGTTATTCATAAAGAAAAACTCCCCCATACCCTTATAATACAGATCTTTCCACCATTCAACCTGCTCTTCGCCAAGCTTGTAGGGCTTTATAATTATTTTAGGCGCACAGGCAGTTTTCCAATAACTTATCAGCTCGATCATCCCTATATGAAATACCAGGTTTCTCAACATGCCTTCAGGTATTTCTTCAGCCCGGAAGAACCGCATGGAGGGAATTTGTAAAACCGGGCGGAACATAATGCCGCCGGTCATGGTAAACAAATACTCAAGGTAGAGATCATCCCCCTTGTAGTTTATGGTGTAATCCTCATAGACAAATTCGGGATGCTCCTGTCTGAGCTTTTGATATAGATATGACCGGTCTGTTATCTCCATCTGATCTGTTGCGGTTTATGTTATGAAAATGCTATCAAACTTAAACATTTTTTCGAAATTTTTCCGGTAAAATCTGATATGGGATAATTCTTTCAAATAGTTTTTTAATTTTGACCATTAATTAGTGTATGTCTATAAAGTCAAACTTTTTTGATTAACGAATATCGATTAACGATTTTTGATTTTAAAAGTTAAGAGAAAATCAGGTGATTATGCCAAACTTCGTAAATCGTAAATCGTTAATCCTTGTTCTTAAATCAAAAGAAAATCATTTTACAGACATACTCTAAAATTAAACATAACAGGGTTGTAATTAAAAATTTTAAAGCAAATCAGTGTCACACACATTTATATTAACATATTCAAATTAGACTCAAATGAAAAACTTACTGTTATTCCTGATTTTGGTATTACTCGGCAATAGTGTTTTCTCGCAATCTGATCCTGTGCCGGGTATTGGTTTTGACAATTATCATTTTCGCAATGATTTTCTGATGGCATCGCCCGGTGCGATGAAATTCGGATTGTATGGTCATGATAATCCTGCTTTGTTGAATTACGTGAAGCAACCTGATCTGATGTTTGCCTGGTCGGATCAATTCGGCAGATTCGGTGATTTTAACAGATGGGGTTTATTTTTGGGTATTCCAAACGCGGGTTTTTCCGTTATTAACCAAAACATTGAAATTGAAGGTATAAGGAAGAGATTAACCGATTACAGGGTGTCATCCGGCATTGGCACCAAAACATTCGGTGTCGGTGCAAGCTATAGCTGGTCGGGTGGCGATACGGATGATTTTGATCGGAAGAGTTCGTTTACACTTGGCACTTTGCTTCGACCGTGCAGATATTTTTCACTGGGAATTACCGGTACTTCCGTGTTTAACTTCGATCATTATGAGGGTGTTTTTGATCTGGCTATCCGCCCTATGGGAAATGAAAAAATAGCGGTTTTCGGTGATTACGGTCTTCGCAACGACATGAAGCTTGCAGACGGTTACTGGAGCGCAGGCATGGCAATTGAAGCACTGCCGGGAGTAAGGATAACAGGAAGATATATAAACGGCAGATATTCCGATTATGGTACATACACGGTAGGATTAGAATTCAGCCTTGGCAGGATTGGACTTGCAACACAAGGAGGGTTCAACAATGATTTCAAGCATAGTCATAATACTTATGCCCTACGCATCGGAGCCCACGACAGAAACCTGCTCGACGAACTGATCCGCAAACCAAGATATTACACCAGGATTGACATGTCAAAACCGATGAGATACCAGAAATATCGCCTGTTTGACAATGCCAACTCACTTATTGAAATATTGGATGCTATTGATGCTGCGGCTCAAGATCCCCGGGTATCAGGAATAGCAATAAACGCAACAAGCATGAATATCAATCATGCTATGTTGTGGGAAATAAGAGAGCAACTGAAACAATTTCAGGAAACAGGAAAAAAAGTTGTGATATTTATAGATAATGCCTCCATGAACAGTTACCATTTCGTTTCGGTAGCCGATAAGATCATCATGGATCCGTGGGGCTCAATTACATTGCCAGGGTACATTGCCGGCAATATATATTTAAGTAGCATGTTTGAAAAGCTTGGCATAGGGGTAAGCGAATTCCGTTTTTACGAGTATAAATCAGCCTTTGAGGCTTTGGCACGCGACAGCATGAGTGATGAAGACAGGGAGCAGCGACAGAGAATTGTTGATCATCGCTATGATCTTGTAAAAAATGACATAATGACAAGCCGCGAATTCACGGAAGAAGAGTATGAAAATCTGATCAACGAAATTATCTTTTTTACTGCCGGCAATGCCCTTGACCATGGCTTGGTGGACAAGCTGGGGCGCTGGAGTGAAAGAAGCAATATCATCAAGGATTTTGAAGAAGATAAAAAATCGTTTATCAGCACAGATTCTTTACAGCGTTATCAATTACCTGTTGACAATTACTGGGGCAAAAAGCCACAAATTGCTGTAATATATGCAGAAGGTGTTTGCGATATGGAAAGAGGCATAAAAGCAAAATCGCTGTCAAGAGATATTGCAAAGGCACGCAAAAGTTCTAATGTTAAAGCAATTGTATTCCGTGTTGAATCGCCCGGAGGCTCTCCACTAGCTTCGGATATCGTTGCCGGAGAATTGCTCAAAGCCAAAGAAGAAAAGCCGGTTATCATTACGCAAGGGTCGGTAGCTGCTTCAGGAGGTTACTGGTTGTCAATGTATGGCGATACTATCATAGCAGCACCAAACACCGTTACTGGCTCTATTGGCGCTATATCAGGCTGGTTCTACGATGAAGGAATAAAAGATAAGATAGGATACAGTACTGACTTTGTAAAAAAGGGTGAACATGCCGATTTAGGATTTGGACTTGTCGTTCCGCTGCTTAACATGCCCATTATGGACAGGAAGTTTACCGAAAAGGAAGAAAAAATAATCAGAAATGTAATGGCATCCCTATATGATGATTTTGTTGAAAAGGTTGCCGAGGCACGCGGGAAGGAATTTGAAGATATTGACGCTATTGGTCGCGGACGGGTATGGTCAGGTTATGATGCGCTCAATATCGGTCTCGTTGATACGCTGGGTGGCATGCAAACCGCAATTAATATTGCCCTGGAAAAGTCAGGTATAGGTATTGGCGAAGAATACGAAATCGTAGAATATCCAAAACCGGGCTTGTTTAACTTTGCCGGATTGCTTTCGGGAATGATCGGAACTAAAACCCAAAAGATTAAAGAGGACCCGGTAATTGAACACCTTAAATTCCGCATGCAGCACAATACAGAGCCAATGCTTATCTTGCCGCTGGAATATATGAACTTTTATTTTAATGAGAATAAAGGCCTGGATTAATAATCGAATTCAGCCTGTGAATATATTGTCGGGGTACAACTCAAAGTCGTACCCCGGCTTTTTTTTAAAAAATCCACAAAAAATGTGTAATTTTATAGTAAAAATATTGAATCCAAAACAATAAATAATTGTCTGTTCTCATATTTAACAACCCATAATACCGCAAAAATGAAAACTATTCTATTAATCACATCAATACTGATAATAAGTAATCCCATAAAATCACAGCCCGGTTTTGAAAATTATCACGACCGGAATGACTTTTTCCTGACCTCTCCCGGGGCGATGCAGTTAGGGTTATACGGGTATGATAATCCTGCCCTGTTGAATTTTACGGACCATTTTGACCTGATGTTTGCATGGTCGGGTGAGTATGGCAGTTTTAACAGGAGGGGTTTGTTTTTAAGCTTACCCTCATTTGGGTTTGTTCCACAAACAGGTTTTGCGGTAGTAAATCATACTATTGATGATAAACAAATTACAGATTACAGGGTGTCAACAGCATTTGGAGGTGAAACTTTCGGGATTGGTGCGGGTTTTAACTTATCGGTAAGGGATACGGAATATTTTAACCGTGACCATACAATAACGCTTGGTACTATATATCACCCAAGCAGCTTTTTTTCTTTAGGACTGACAGGAACATCCGTCACTAATTTCAGTCATTACGAAGGGACTATTGATCTTGCGTTACGACCATTTGGAAATGAAAAACTGACAATCTTTGGCGATTACGCGTTGCGTAATGATATGAGAATTTTTGACGGTTACTGGAGTACGGGGTTAGCTGTCAAAGCATTGCCGGGAATAAGATTAACAGGCAGGTATTTCAGTTTTGATACATTTACCGCGGGCATGCAATTCAGCCTCGGCAATATTGGTATTTCAACACAGGGAGCATTCAATGATCTTAAGTATAATCATAACACCTACGCTGTAAGAGTCGGCTCTTATGAAAAGAATATGCCTGACAAATTCCGCAGAGCCAGGAACTGGGCATCTATTGATTTAAGAAAGCCTATGCGCTATCAAAGATACAAACACTTTGATGAATCTTACACCCTGTTGGAAAAACTGCAACTTATTGATGCTGTTGCTGAGAATGATCGTTTCGGAGGTATAGTAATAAACACTACAGGAATGGATATAAGTCATACTATGTCATGGGAACTCAGGGAACAGCTCAAAAAATTCCGGGAAACGGGCAAATCGGTGATCATCTTTATTGATAATGCCGGCATGAACACCTATCACTTTGCCTCTGTGGCAGATTTAATAATAATGCATCCATTTGGCACCATAAATCTGCCGGGCTACATTAAAGGCAACGTTTATCTGGGTAATATGCTTGAAAAGGTCGGTATTGGATTTAAGGAGTTCCGGTTTCACGAGTACAAATCGGGCTTTGAACCATTGTCCGGTGATCGTATGAGCGATGAAGACCGCAAACAGCATCAAAAAATGGTTGATGAATTTTACAATTTGGTAAAAGAAGACGTTATGTTTAGTCGCGGATTCACAGAAGATGAATATGAAAGGTTTATCAATGAGATATTTCATTTTACAGCTGAAAAAGCTCATGAGCATGGTTTGGTAGATACACTGGGGCGCTGGACGGATGTTAACGATATAATCGATGCTTTGGTTGGTTCTGAAATAAGGCTTTTAGAAGACAACCGTCTGCAGCGATTCCTTCAACGCACCGATTATAGCTGGGGCAGAAAACCCAAGGTTGCCGTCATTTATGCTGAAGGCTTTTGTGATATGGAAACAGGCATGAAGGCCAGATCGCTGGCGGATGATATTGCAGAAGCACGTGAAGACAATACAGTGAAAGCTATTGTGCTTCGTGTGGAATCGCCGGGCGGATCCACATTAGCTATGGACATCATTGCAGAAGAGTTAAGAAAAGCCAAAGAAGAAAAACCGGTCATTATATCACAAGGCGCGGTAGCCGCTTCCGGAGGGTATTGGTTATCAATGTACAGCGACGTAATAGTTGCTGCCCCAAATACCGTCACAGGCTCAATAGGTGTAATTGCAGGATGGCTGTATGACAAAGGCATTAAAGAAAAGTTGGGCTACACCACCGACTTTGTCAAGAAAGGAGAGTTTGCAGACATGGGATTCGGAATACCCGTTCCGATATTGAACATGCCTTTGCTTGACAGGAGATTCACTGAACAAGAAGAAAAAATTATTGTCGACATGATGACAAACACCTATGAAAGGTTTGTTACTGAAATTGCCGACGCACGTGGCAAAGAATATGATGATGTTGAAGCCATTTCTCGCGGAAGAATATGGTCGGGCAAGGATGCTATGGAGGCAGGGCTTGTTGATACATTAGGTAGCTTAATGACAGCTATTAATATAGCATTGGAAAAGGCCGGAATTGATATTGAAGAAGGATACGAAATTGTTGAATACCCCGACCCTGAATTATTTAGCTTTAGTGGCCTGATAGCATTTTTTGTCTCACGCATGATTGAAGTTGAAAGTCCTGAAGTAACCAAAGACCCCCTTGTACAATATCTCCAATTTTTAAATAAACATAATAGCGAACCTTTGCTTTTATTACCTTTGGAATATATGGATTATTATTTTGATTAGCCATTGCATTTAAACAGGAAAACAGTTTTATCCAATTCATTAGCCATAGCATTTATGCTATGGAAAATTTGACAACATACGTTACGGGGTTTTAACCCCAAAAATTGATTTATTTATTTTGGGCTGAAGCCCGTGAAAATACACGCATATTTTAACACCACATAAATGTGGTGGCTATTTATGTTTTATCACCAAATAATTGTTGTGAATAATTTGTGTTTACCCCGTTGGATGTTTTCTTTTTCAACTTATTCTTTTTTATGAGACTATTCAACGGGGTAAATTTGTGGATAAAGACTTTTTAGACCGGACTCAATATTATTTCTTTAAAATTATCCCTGTTTATTGTTTTTACTATAGGATTGTATGCATTAATAAACGTTTTTGGAAATTTTGGCCTTCTTTTTGGGTTCCATTTAATTTCATATCCATAAAATTTTCCTTTTACTTCTTCAATGTAATCAACTTCTTGTTGTTGGGAAGTTCTCCAAAAATAGGTGTTTGCAAAAGCTTTGTTGTTAGATAAAAATTTTAATCGTTCACTAATTATGAAGTTTTCCCAAAGAGCACCTATATCCTGTCTTATGGATAATGGCTGCATTTGCCCGATAACGGCATTTCTAATCCCATTATCATAAAAATAAATTTTGCGATTTGTTTTTATTTCGTTTCGCAGATTCCTGCTTAG
>PWZB01000168.1 GCA_003567625.1 Bacteroidales bacterium
AAAACCTCTGGCTTGGTATTACCCGATAGTTTCTTATGATAAAACATATCTTGCTGATATTTAGCAACAAACGAAATATTTTCTAAAAAACTAATAAAAAAGTTTGGTTTACAACATAGAAAGGAATTTCCAGCTCCCGAAGAGACTGGAAACTTTCGGGCAGTATAATCGGTTATTTAAAAAATTCTTTTATTCAACCCTTGGCAGGAGAGGTATGGTTTGTTGCGTATTTCAATACCATAGGTTTATCTATACCTGTTATCCGTCCAAAAATCCCCGAAGGGGATGAATATCAATAACCCGGCATGAAATGCTGGGAAAATCGTGCATGCCAATGCAACGCAACCCTGAAAGGGTTGAATAATAATTTGAAAACAAGAAGGATATCTTGATGAGTATCACTTTAGATTTAACCTGCGAAATAGTGAAAATGTATTGTTTAATACCCTAATAAAAAAATGATAAATAGGGTTTCACAAAACTCATAACTAATTCATATACAATAGGTTGAAAGTCTTTAAAAATTGACATTTCTTAACTTTTTGCAACGTATTGATTTTTAAAGTTATACAGCTGTCATTTTTATCAAATTTAGCCATTTTTTACCCGTTTTTAGCCTTAAAATTGATTGGGTTAGGAAAACAGAGTTTTGTGAAACCCTAAATGATAAATAAAAAAAAACGCATCCCGCTTAAATAATGATAAAGAAAGGGATGTCTAAGCGTCTATACCTATAAAAATTTTTTAAAAGTAACGTTAAAGTTTTTTTATTTTAAAAAATATTGTACTTTTATCATTTAAAACGGCCAAATGCAATATTATTTTTGATAATCGTTTTATATAAGTAGTTAATCAAAATAATCAAAATAATCAAAATAATCAAAATGTTATTGATACGGTATTTATTATTAATCATTTTCTTAATCGGGCTGCCTGAAATTTTTGATGATAATTTGCAATTTGTTGCGATTTCAAACAATTCGTATTCACAGATAAGTGAAAGGCATAGCATGTTCAGTTCTGAAAGCAACCGGCTTCGGCCACCGTTTATTGATCGGATGCGTCCTTTAAGGCCATCGCGTCGTGCTTTGCATATGAAGAAAGGTTTTGAAGCAGGTATCATTATTGGCACATCACATCAATTATCAGATATAGGCACAGGGATGTATTCTTTTATGGGTACTCACTGGGAAACAACAGATCTTAATGCAGGAGTTTTTGGCAGGTATCATTTTAATGACCGGTGGGCAATTAATTCATCCTTTCATTATGCACGCATACATGCAGCCGATAGCCTTGCACCAAAAGAGTCTGCAAGATATAAACGTGACTTCTATTATAATAATCAGATTTTTGAATTAAACGTTAAAGCAGAATTTTATATACCCCGAATATTGGAAGATTATCCATTTAGAATATATGGCTTTTTGGGTGCTGCTGTTTTTTATCACAATCCTGATCTTACCGTACCGGATCCGGAAAATTTTGAGAAAGAATCATATGGCCTTATTCAACCTGCTATACCAATGGGTTTAGGAATCTTATACTTTTATAACGATAATATCAGGATTGGCTTAGATATCGGACACAGGGTTTTATTTACCGATTATCTTGACGGTTTTACAAGACCTGCCGGCCCCAGAAATGATGCATATTTTTTTGGCTCTTTAAAAATCAGTTACTTTTTCGGGCCACAAAGATATACACCATATTAATTTACAGCAGAATTATAAAAAATCTATTTAAAAAGCCCGGTGTTTTGCCGGGCTTTTTGTGATTCCGGAAGGACTCGAACCTTCAACCTACGGCTTAGAAGGCCGTTGCTCTATCCGGTTGAGCTACGGAACCCCAAATCAATATTTTGAAAATGGAAATGCAAAATTACAAAAGTTTTGTATTTGTAAGAAATTACCTGTACCAAAATTTTTTAGCATTAGTTCAAATATCACTTGTATGTTAAATACATTATACATATTTTTGAAATTGATTTTTTTATTTCTTTTATAGTATTAAATCGCTAATTTGCAATAGCTTCAGATTATGAAATAAATATGACCGGAATATTAAATCCCAAATCCATTAAACACAGGCAACTTATGGGATAATGGCTTGTGAAATAAACCAATTATAGTTTAACCAATTGCAATATATAATGAAAAATCCCGGGCCGGTTAACAGTACTTTTAATGATATTGAAGGACAGTACAAGGCTTTATTTAACCAATCGCCGTTAGGCGTTTTTGTTTTTGATGTTAAATATAAAATTACCGAGTGTAATGATCAGTTGATAAAATTTTTAAAAACAACCCGCCAGCAATTAATCGGATTAGACCTTAGTAAAATAAATGATAAACGAATTATACCTGTTCTAACTAAAGCACTGGAAGGCAAAGATGCTGAATATTTAGGCTACTATGAAGCAACAACAAGCCCGGCTGTAATATTCGGGCAAATGAAAACATCTCCGCTGTTAGACAAATTTGGTAATGTAATAGGAGGTATCGGGGCAATTGTTGATCTGACCGATTACAAAAAGACCCAAATAGCTTTTCAAGAAAGTGAAGAAAAATACCGCTTGATTGTTGAAACAATAACCGATGGATTACTGCTATTCGATTGTGAAGGTAATATTGTTGATGCAAATATATCAGCTCATGAAATGCATGGATATAAGAAAGATGAGATGATAGGATTGACCGGAAAAGATATCGTTTATCATAAAGAGCTGCATAAATTTAACAAATTCCTCAATGATACAGCCGAAGAAAAAGAATTTTACTGTGAAGCCTATGATTTGAAGAAAGATGGTACCAGGTTTCCTGTAGATGTTAAAGGGATATATTTTCCTTACAAAGGAGAACAACGGTTTTTAGCAGTAATCCGTGATATTACCGAACGAAGACAAGTCGAAGAGAAGCTTAAAAAAAGTGAAGAAAAATACAGGAACATTTTTGAAAAAGCCAATGTTGGCATTTTTCAGACAACATATACCGGAAAGCTTATAAGTGCCAACAGTGAATTAGCAAAAATGCTTGGCTATAAAAATATAAACGAACTTTTTGCGTCATTGCAAGATATTGAACGTGATTCATATGTAGAACCTGAAAAAAGAAAAGAGTTTTTACAATTAATTATAAAGCAAGGTTATGTTGAAAATTTTGAATACCAGATTTACCGTAAAGACAGAACTAAAATATGGGTGCTTGAAAGTTCATTGATGAGCAAAAAAATATCAGATGGTGATTTCATAATTGATGGTTTTGTAAAGGATATTACCGACAGAAAAAGAGCTATTGAGCTTAAAAATGAAATTGAAATTACCAAGCGAACATCTAAGCTGAAAGACCAGTTTCTTGCTAATATCAGCCATGAAATACGCACTCCTCTTACAGGGATAATAGGTATGACAGAAATTCTGTTCGGAACAAATATTTCCAAGCAACAGCAGGAATACCTCGATATGATCAAAGACTCCTCGCAGGTACTTATGAACCTGATCAACGATATTCTTGATATTTCAAAAATAGAGGCAGGCAAAATGGAGCTGAAGCCCGAACCTTTTGACATAAAAGAGTCTGTCGTTAAAATAAAAACGTTTTTCGAAACAAAAACAAAAAACAAAAATGTCAATTTTTCCGTGCACTTTGATGAAACTCTGCCTGATTTAATCATTGCCGACAAAAAAAGATTCGAGCAAATCTTAATGAATTTGTTATCAAATGCATGTAAGTTTACTCATAAAGGAAGCATCAAAATAAAAGTAAAACTTATTAAAACCTATGATGATATATCTTCTGTTAAAGTAAATGTTATTGACACAGGTATCGGTATAAAAAGCGAGGATCAGGATAAACTGTTTGACAAATTTTCGCAGGTAGATTCATCAAATACAAGAAGTTTTGAAGGTAGCGGTCTTGGACTTGCTATTTGCAAAGAACTGATAAAAATGATGGGAGGTGAGATAGGATTTACAAGCCGGGAAGGTAAAGGAAGCGATTTCTGGATTATCTTTGATTCAATGGTTACAGATAAAAAAGATTTGATAGAGTATAAAACAGATAGTGATTTTGTGAATAGTGACCTGAATTTTGATATTCTTATTGTGGAAGATAAAATAGAAAGTCAGAAGGTTCTAAAACTTATTCTTGAAGATGTAAACTGTCGTATAGACATTGCAAACAATGGATTTGAAGCACTCGAAGCTTTTAAGTCCGGAAAATATGATCTTATAATTATGGATATAATGATGCCCCAGATGGATGGTTTAGCTACACTGAAAAAGTTGAAGAAAAAGTATAAAAAATTACCGCCTGTTATCGGAATTAGTGCCTACACAATTGCTGGAGATGCAGAAAAATATGTTACCGAAGGGTTCGATGATTATATTACCAAGCCTGTCACAAAAAACCAGCTTTATTCTATCGTATTGAAATGGGGAAATAAAACAAATAAGTAAAACGGAAATTTATTTTAACAGACCAATAATTATAAAGAGGTAGTGAAAGTAATAGTTACAGAAGCAGGTACTTATATTGGCCGTAAAATTGCCTCATTTTTTCTGGAAAAAGGTTATGAAGTCGTAGTAATAGCCGGAAAGAGAAGCGATGTTCGGCTTAATCATAAGAACCTCACCTTAATTGAAAAAAAGCAGGTATGTTCAAATGAAAATAATTTTTCAGAGGCAGATGCGGCTGTATATTTAAAAGAAAATATACAACAATCAAAAAGAAATCTCTCAAAAGAAAAAAAAACGTGTTCACAATATTTGAAAGACCTGTCTGAAAAGAATAAGGTCAAACATATCATATGTCTTGAAACCATATTAGATAATGATACTGAGTATTCATTACAGGTTAAAGCGGTTTCAGGGCAAAAAAAAAATCAACCTGCAATCACTTTTCTTCAAACTGATTTTATTATTGGTTCGGGCAGTCCCTCTTTTGAGGCTATACGAAATATCGTTGAAAAAATACCTGTAATGATTGTGCCATCTTGGATTAAAGCACCTTGTAATCCCACAGGAATTGATGACTTGCTCGAAAAACTGCATATTATTTGCGGCAATGAAGATTATTTCAACAAATCATATATGTTGGGAAGTAATAATTCCGTCAGTTTGGGTAAAATGATTCTATTGTATGCCAGAATGAGAGGAATGATCAGATTGCTCATTTCGCTTCCTTTCTCCCTGGCAAAGTTATCAGGATATTTAATATGTTTGCTTGCCAAAACTCCTTTACATCAATCCGAAAATTTAATAAAGAATTTAAAAAGGCGTTTTGAAAACCGTAAAGAACATAAAAGACCTGATATAATAACACCACTTGGCTATACAGAATCCTTGAAACTTGCTCTCGGTTTTACTTCTGCCCTGAAAATAAGCAGAAAATCATCACAACCTTTTCTCCCTTATGTAGAATCAAATGCTTTTGAAGGTTATACCGGAACACCCGTTTACGGTTGCTATAATATTAAACTGGAAAAAGCTATACGAAAAGAGGAACTCAACAAAGTAACAGAAAAAATAAATTCATTAGGAGCCAAAAATAAATTGTACTTTACCAACTGGCTTTGGCACTTCAAAGGCTGGACAAACTGGCTGACAGAAGCAAAAATAGAGAAAAGCAAACAAGATAATATTACCGAAGGCGACAATATAGACTTCTGGAAAGTGCAAATAACCGGTAAAGATAATTTTTACATTTTGTTATATGCTGATCTGTTTCTGCCCGGTGAAGGTTGGCTTGAACTTAAAATTCTGCCTGGCAATGGGAATTATATATTCCGGCAAACGTTTATATTCAGACCCCTTGGGTTTACCGGTCGTTTCTATTGGTTTTGGACAATACCATTTCACTATTTTGTTCTTAAAAAAATAATGAAGAAACTGATTTCTGTATGAATATGATGATACTAATCCAATTTTGTCTGTGATAAAGAAATTCTTCCTTTACTGTCGATACCTTCAATAATTATTAATGAGCCATTGAGTTTGATTTTTTCAGGTAATTCAACGGTTGCATGACCTTCCGGGCTTGGAATGATTTGAGATTTCCAAAACAGCGTCTTAGGAGTACCTGCCTGTTTATAATGTTCCGTTCTTATTCTTGATCGGTAAAATTCACCAGGTGCGTCATATCCGTAATACTCAAACTCAAAATAGGGCTTTTCGCCGATAAATGATGTTCTTGTATAAGCAATAAGGACGCCATTTGCTCCTCTTGCTCCAAAAATTGAAGTACTTGCACCCCTGAAGACTTCAACTTTTTCAACGTTTTGCGGATTCAACCTGTTAAAGGCTGTGCTGCTGGTAGGACTTCCATCAATCATATAAAGTGGTTCCGTGCTTGCCTCAAAAGTGCCTCTTGCACCAAAAGATATCAGCCGACCTCTGAGTGCACTTCCTAATGTATTATAACTTGACGGTAGCTCATCAATATATATAACCTGGTCGGGATTACCATAAGAACTTTTTGTTCTGTCAACCTTAAAATCAGGTTTTATATAAGGCTTAACAGTGACATCGGGCCTGGGTTCACGACTCCAGTTATCACCTCTTTCAAGTATTTGCAAAGGGCGTGTTAAAAAACTCATGGAAAAGTCTGTTTTTTCATATTTCCTGATGTCAAGATCAATAGTTGGAATTTGTCTTGTGCTGCCCGGCGTGATTGTAGCATTAAACGATTCTTGGTAATGAAGCCCCTCGAATGAAAAAACACCACCTGCAGTTGTTTCAGTTGTATATATATCCAATCCGTCTTGCTCAATGGAAAGTTCAATAGGAACGTTGATCAATGGCCTGGAATCCCGTATGGCCAGTAAGCGACCGCTTATAGTGAGGCCCACAGTAGTTTCATATTCAATTTCAAAATAAGTGGCCGCTAAAACATCTTCCCAATTAAAACGACGCCAGCCATGAGTCATCATCAGTAAGTCGAGGCTTTTTTTGGTTTCTGAACTATTGTCAGACAGATAGTACCATGGATACGTAAAAGTTGACCCCAAATCGCTTTCAAGCAATAAATAACTTGCAATATTTGATTTGTGTTCAATTTCTTTCCCAAACGGATCTAAAACTGATATGGAATAGCTGCCATAAACATCTTCATCATCAGTATATCCGGCAAACAAAATCTCCAAATTATCAGTGTTTTCGGCTTGAAGGTTATTAAATTCCACAGGGGCAATATCTTCATGATTTACAAACACAAGTCTTTCTGAAACAGGCAACATATTAGCATCAAAAATTGTAATGTGGCATATGCCTGTTGGAAAATTATCCTTCGGAATTGATGCCTGATAAGTTTCGTTATCAATACTTGCTTTATCATAAAATATTACCCGGCCCCTGATATGCGCCACAATGTTTATTTCCGGTTCAATGTTGTAATCTTTGGGGTTGAAATTTGATTCAACTTTTATTTTTATCATGTCATCTAAAGCATCCGCTTTAAGCAGATACCCCTGGTTAAGGCTTTCCGGTAATGAATAAGACATTGTTTCACCATTACTGAAAACAACCTCAGCTTTGTATTTTTCTCCCGATTCCGGAGTTAATTCAAATACTCCCATACCATCATGATAAGTTTCAAATTCCAGAATCATATTACCATTAGAGTCTGAAACCTTGCCTCGGGCATTTTTCCCTGCCCCAAGAGCATCAGCGGCTTTAAACGCAACCCTGTTTTTCAAATTGCTGACAAGATTCCCTCCTTCAGGGAAAACAGCAAATTGCATGGTGTTTTGCTTGTCCTCAAGGGTTTGATTATAACGACGTTTATTGCGAATATCACGGCGTCTGATAAAATTTTCTTCAATATGATTATATACATATATCTCTTGTTGAAAATAAAAATGGTCGTCGAAGTTTCTCATCCAGTTTGTGTATGCACGTAAATAGTAATTCCCCTCTGCAAGAGAATCCGGCAGGTAAATATTGCCATATGAATACCCATCCTGTATTTGTGCCAGAGATATGGATATGAAATTGCTTTCATGATCTGATAGTTCAACATGCAAATTGGTTCCTGATCCATCAGGCAAATGGTCAGTACCGTTAACAATATAAGCAGCGTACCAGATGTTTTCCCCGGCTAAATAGCTGTCCTTATCGGTGTTAAGATAAACCTTCTGGTGGGGATAATCTGTTTTTAGCTTCTCAAGACTTTCTGTAACATCAATGCCCGGCGTTTCCGGCCGATTGATGTTTTGAGCATATGAAGATAA
>PWZB01000004.1 GCA_003567625.1 Bacteroidales bacterium
CGGCGCCCACGCTTTCACCGTCCACCAGGACATCCAGTATGCTATACCCTTCGCCGGGTATGATATCGAATGACTGGTTTGCGCCATGCTCCACTACGATGTCGCCTTCGGGGTCTATCGTACCGCCTGCGCCGGCTGTGGCTGTGATGGTGTAGGTAGGGAGTATAAGTTCTATTGTACCGCTTATAGTGCCGGTAAGTACATTTGAACCGATTTCATCAGCCATTATACCATTTTCTATGTCTAATATATAACTACCTGATTCAAGAGGAGTTTGAAGGTCAAAAGTTGCTATTACACCTGAGTTACCGAAATATGGGTTGTTTTCTTCGGAGTAACTTAATATGCGTAAGGTGTTTTCGCCGATAATGTCGGCCACTATTATATGACCATTTTCTCTTGGTGAAAGTGCAATGCTGCCTTCCTGATATTCTAAACCGTCCGGGAGAGGAATATCCAGTTGAAATGCAACAATAACATCACTGTTTTCCATTGATAATTCAACAGTTATTATTTCTCCGGCTTGTGCTGTCTGATCCTCGATGATCAGCAAATTTTCAGCATTAACAGGTGAATTCCAGGCAAATAGAGCGATTGAGACCAGCGTAATAAATCTAATAATTTTCATATCATTATTAATTTGGTTATATATTCAAATTTGATTAATGTCTTTTTATATTAAGCAAATGCAGGGTTGTTAAAAAAATCATCAGCATGACATTATAAAGCTTCGATTTTAAACCCCGGAGATTTGAAAGAACCTCCGGGGTATCGGTGTCTTAGGATTTTACTTGACCAAAACCTTTATTTTATCACTGAAAATTAACCGGTTACCTTCGATATCAAAGCCTGTTACTTTCAGTATATAAAAACCTTTTTTAAGGTTATAGGTTTGGCTCAATTGAATTTCGTTACGACCTTTTTTCAACAATTTTTGGGGTTCGGTCAGTATTTTTCTGCCTGTTGCATCAAACAGTTGCATTTTTATTTTTGCATCATAAGGCAGGTCAATAGCTGTTGTAAATATTCCGGTGTTAGGATTCGGAAATACTTTAATGTTGATTTTATCAAAGTCCGGATAAAAGATTGAAGTAACATCTTTGATTTCAACATCAACGTTTTGCGCATTAATGTTAGCGGCTATAACATTACCCCATTGGAAACTGTTATCAATATTATCAATCTGCATAACTTTCACTTGTCCTTTTTGTATTGGAGTGTTGCTGAAGCTATAGATAAGTCCCTTTATGATGTTATCGTGGACTCTGTATGCGAGTTGCATGTTGTCAAGTTGTAATTCAATATTTAGCTCATTTGCATTATCGGCGATTATTTGGAACTGTAATCCTGCCAGTGTTCCGTCGCTTTGGAGACAGACATCACCCTTATCGTTCCAGATGTAGGCTGTTTGTGATTCCACCAAATAAGGCGAATGTTTGGCACCGGTCATTATCATATTTTGCAGTGCAACTACATCGGCAATATTTATAACTCCATCTTGATTGACATCGGCGGCGGCTTCGATAAAATCGGGGTGAGGATCTCCTAAAATATAGTTAACCAGCCAGACGATATCCAGTACGTTAATATATCCGTCTCCATTCACATCGCCCAACAGCACATAATTAGCATTGAGTGTGGTGTTGGAAGCGGGCATGGTATAGTTAAAGCTTTCCTCTGTGCTGATTTCTGTTCCGTCCATTGTCCAGTTTACTAAAACATAGTCTTCGTCGGGGTTGGCATCAATCGGTACTGACTCACCTGCTTCGTATTCACCGCCACCTGTAGGATTGCCGCCTTGAGGCGGATTAGCTTCCAGGGTAAGCAGGTAGGTATCTGCTCCAATTATTACCTCAACTTCATTTGACGGGCCGGATTCATTATCGGGATCAATATATAGAGCCGTAACGGTATAGTAATATGTTCCGCTATCCAAATTCTCATCAGTGAAATTCAAATTCTTTTCACCGGTTATTGTTTCTATTTCTTCGCCGTTACGATAAATTTTATACCCTGCATGTGATCTTTTATCTGATGTTGTAATGTCAGGATCAAGAGTTTTTCCTTCAGGCTTAGCTCTTTGATAGCTAAAGTTGTTTTCCCGGATATCATCATTTGTTTGGTTAATAACCGAAACATCTCTATACTCATCAAACATTGAATAAATTGTTCTTCCTGATTCGTCGGATACAATAAAATCATCCACCATAAAAACAAAAGCATCATCAGAAACACAATGTATAGTGACATGTATTTCTTGTCCGTTGTAATCCGACAGGTCGTATGTAAATTCAGTCCATTCGACAGGTGATTGTTGGTAGGGTGCCTCGGTGATTATTGTAAAATCGCTTGGATCTGTTTCTGTTGTAGAAATTCCGACTCTATAGCGTTCGAGTCCGTATTGATCGGTAACAGATTTATGCCAGAAGCTTAATTCGTGACCGGTCTTTATAGAAATTGCGGGGCTAACCAGCCAGTCGTCATTAGGAGCGCCCTGGCCTGCTATAGCAGAAAAGGCTGCAGCATATTTATCTCCGGTCAGTGGTTCCCATGCGCCGCCCAGCGGTGGAGTTGTTTCGGAGGGGTTGAAAAGAATAAATGAACCTATATAACCTTCATTTGGAAATGTTACATCCTCTATCCCGTAGGTTGGCGCTCCGTCCAGATCATGTTGTATCCAGTTTCCAAAGCTTAGGGAAAAATCCTGATATGTTTCCCATCCTTCGTCAATAAGGGGTGTTAACCAGCTAAGCTCAACATTGTTGTCGTCAAGTACATAATCCAGGTCGCGGGGTGGCAAGATTGGATTTCTTAAAACATTGATATAATCATTTTTTGTAGTGGTAGTTTCATCGTTTACGGTAAGAGAGACGGTTTTATAACCTGCTGATGAGTATGTTACTTCATGGGGTCCCTGGCCTGTTGCTGTGGCGGGGTTGGCACCTGTGCCAAATTCCCAGAACCATGAAGTAATTTCATCGCCACCGGATGCATCGGTAAACAGGACGGTCTCATCAACAGCTACGGTCAACGGATAAGCTGTAAAGTCGGCATAGATAACTTCGCCTGATGCTGTTAAATTCACATCATCAATACGCGTTGTCGAATTATTATCACTAGAAGCTACGGCACGAAATGCGATCAGATATTCGCCGGAAAGGTTTTCCAGCTCTATTGTTCTTTGCGTAAAATTGGCTGCTTCAGTCGTATAACTTGCAAGATTCACCCATTCACTTCCATTCCAGTATTCTACATGAAGTTCATCATTACCTACCCATGGGCCCCATCCTTCCTCGGGTCTTCTTTCATAAAAAGTCAATGTAGCGGTTTCATACCCGAGCAGGTAAAAAGCCGGAGTAATCAAGCGTGTTGATTGCCCTTCGGAATTGCCATCGAAAACGGCTGAATACGAGCCCTGTGAAGCCGCACCGTCATTGACGGCCCAGTTTCTTGAACCGCTTACATTTTGTTGTGTCCAGCAAACCGGAATAACACCTTCATCAAATATTTCAACGAATGGTGGGTGATATACGTCACATTCGGTTATAGCTGAAGCGCTTTTACCCCTGGAGTAATCGCCTTCCTGGTACCATTCTCCCTGGGCATCTTGCCTGTCTTCTGCTGCCTGGGCCCAAATCCTGTAACGATAACCTGTGCCCATTGCAAGTTCTGTATGATCGTAAGAAGTAGCATCTCCTGCATATAATATTGTGCCTCCGCCGGGCAGTATATCTCCCGGGTTATAATATATTCCGTTAACAGGTGTGCCGATTTCATTGCTTTCATACTCCCATGCGATCAAAACTTCATCGTCATATTCATTAAGTTCCCAGCTAAGGGCTATAGATTCCAGTGAAGTGGCATTGGCTTCAAAACCGGATGGCGGGGGGACACCTCCAAGGTATGTTTGAGCCAGTTCCAATGCTGCTGATGCATCAAGCGCACCATAACCCAGCTCACCCGGATAATTTGTTTCATATTGATAAATATCCCAAACACTTTCATTTAATATATCCCTTAACTCTTCGGCGGTAAGAGCACCTTCTGTATTGGAAACAATGAGAGCGGCGGCGCCAGAGACGTGGGGACAAGACATGGAAGTGCCGCTGGCATAATAATATTCTCCTTCGTCTCCCGTACTGGCAATGTCTGTACCGGGTGCAGTTATTTCTATCCAATAACCATAGTTGGAAAAATCGGATTTATGACCCTGGTTGTCATGTGAAGCAATAGCCATAGCACCTTCGTAATATGCCGGATACCAGTCGCTGTTGTCATCATCATTGCCGGCAGCAAAAATGGTAATACCACCTATAAGACCATCACCTCCGCCATTTTCATTGAAGTAATCAATAGCGTCAAGGACAGGTTGATCATAAACACCTGGTTCTGTATACCCCCAACTGTTTTGAGAAATGGAAGCGTTATTATCGGCTGCCCAGACAGGAGCTTCAGCAAATCCGCCAGAACCCATGCCATCAAATACCTGGCATGACATCAGTCTTGCACCATCATCATTTCCTGAACCACCCGCAAGCCCTGCAACACCAATGCTATTATTTGTAACGGCTGCAACGGTGCCGGCAACGTGTGTGCCATGGAACCCTGGATTTATCTGATCGTTACCTTGTACAAAATTCCAACCTATACCCGGCCACATATTTCCGGCAAGATCTTCATGGTAATATTCTATACCATCATCAATCACAGCTACTATAAAATCTGGATTTCCCTTTTCTATATCCCATGCATCCACTGCTCTTACATCTACCTCTTCAACGCCCACCTGTCCACCAATTTCCTGCCCGTAATTGTAAAGACCCCATTGATGAGGTGTAAAAAATGGATCATTTGGCATCCATCGCGGTTTTTCCGGATCAAATGGCAGTGGTTTTTTGCTTAAAGGTTTAATCTGTTTGATTTTATAAACAGGTTCTGCATACTTTACATGATCCAAAGCTGCAAATTGCTTAACCGCTGCAATTACATCATGTTGTTCATCAAACCGAATTTCATATATCAAGTGAAAGCCCCATGCACGATGACGCTCCTGGTATTTCTTGACAGACATATCACCTGTAATATCGTACAGCACATCAAACTTCCTTTCGTACAATTGGGCTCCTATTGCTTTGTTAATGGCATCAAAAGGACTTATCCCTGTTTCCACATAGCCTTGTTTTCCGGCATGTATATATCTTTTGTCAAAGTTTTTATCAGCCCATGGCATTAATTTGATACGAAGCACTCCCTTTTTATATGCATCTTCGGGTACTTTATTCAAATCAACAGGCGGACGCTCACCTCGATTGACATTGTATTTAATTTCCAATTGTCGGTGTTCATCCATTGCCTTTTGTTGCTCCGGGGTTAGGTTTTGCTGGTATTCTGAGTTTGTGTGAGGTGTAAATGCCAGGGACATACATACACCAATACATAAAAAAAGCAAGCTGAAGCGATTCATTTTAAGATAATATTGGTTAATATTTCGATTAATTTATTTATTTAGCATGATATAATAAGCTATCTTACAGTATTTTTTGCGAACAGGCTTAAGTGTAAAACTTAAAAAATTTTTAAGGGTTTTTCTTAAGTTTTATAATTTTCCAATTGAATTAAGTTTGATTTTTTTTTGGGGGGGGGGGGGATAATTTTATTTTGCTTGATAATTACAGATAAGGAACACGGTGTTTTTTTTGTGCAAGTCAGGAACTTGTTTTTTCCATTTTTCAATGCTTTTTGTTTCAATGTATTCTTCGTTGGTGGTAATTTCACTGGCGATAGATAACATTGTTGAGGGTGATAGTGATGCCAGCATGTTTTCAATTAGCTTATTGTTTCGATAGGGAGTTTCCATAAAAATCTGTGTCTGGTTTAATTGTTCAGATTTTTTTTCAATATCCTTTAGTTTTTTCTGTTGTTGTTTTTTATCGATTGGCAGGTATCCGTGAAATACAAAATTCTGACCATTGAAACCTGATGCTATGAGAGCCAGTAAAATAGATGATGGGCCGGTAAGCGGTCTGACTTTTATTTCAGCCTGGTGTGCAAGCGCAACGATTTTTGCACCCGGGTCAGCTATGCATGGACAACCGGCTTCTGGAATAATTCCTATAGATTTGCCGGCCCGTGCACTTTCCAGTAAATCTGGCATTGTATCTTCCCTGGTATGTTTATTCAAAATGTTAAATTTTATATTGTCAATTTTACCGGTATAACCGGCTTTTATAATAAACCTCCTTGCCGTACGGATATCTTCAACTATAAACTCATCAAGTTTGTTGACTACTTCGAGGGTTTTTTGCGGCAATGTATGATTTACATTATCATTACCTATTGTTGAGGGAATCAAATAAAGAGTACCGCGCATTGGTTTTTATATTTTTGAATTTAACCATGGAAGTTTTTTCAGATCGACATTTCCACCTGTAAGGATAACCCCTATAGTTTTGTTTCTGAATATTTCCTGATTGTCAAAAATAGCTGCAAGTGCTACTGCTGATGATGGCTCAACAACTATTTTCATCCTTTCCCATATTAGCTTCATGGCATTAATTATTGAGGCTTCTTTTGTTAGTATTATATCTGATGCCTTTTCAATGATTATAGGGAAGGTTAAACTTCCGAGCGATGTTCTTAATCCGTCGGCAATGGTTTTGGGTGCTACGGACGGCACAAATTGTTTTTTTTTAAAAGATAAATATGCATCGTTAGCCGTTTCGGGTTCGGCACCAATTACTTTGGTATGTGGTGATATATAACTGCATACCAGGCATGTTCCGCTCAGAAGTCCTCCGCCACCAACAGGTGTGACCAGGTAATCAATTTTATGATCAAGCTGATTGAATAACTCCAGGGATGCCGAGGCCTGTCCGGTGATCACGTTAATATCATTATAAGAATGGATTGGTTTATAGCCATATTCAGCTATAAGCCTTTCCATTGTTTCTTCCCTGTCTTTTAGGGTGGGCTTACAAAATGTAATTATGCTTTTGTAGGATTTTACGGCTTCTGTTTTGACCTCGGGTGCGTTTTCGGGCATTACCACGTGTACTTTTATATCAGACATTAAGCCTGCAATAGCTACGGCCTGGGCGTGGTTTCCTGAAGAGTGAGTAGTAATTCCATATTTTTTGTATTCCTTGAGATTGCTAAAGACAGCGTTGAGCGCACCCCGTATTTTAAAGGCACCTCCTTTTTGAAAATTTTCACATTTAAAGATAATATTTGCGCCGGCTATAGAATTTATATACCGGGAAGTCATTAACGGAGTTTGATGAACATACTTTCGGATTTGTTCGTAGGCTTTTTTTATTTGTCCGATGCCTGGTACTTCAGTGTTTTTCAAGCAACTCATTGTTTTTGTTTTAATGAAGTAACAATTTTTTCACAAGCAGCATCAAGCAATTGATAAACATTTTCAAAACCGTTTTTACCACCGTAATAAGGATCCGGTACGGCGCGGTTTTCGCCGGGGGAAATTGAGTTGAGGAGCAGGTCAACCTTTTTCAAATCGTCGTCATTTTCAGCCTGGGCAGATACATCTGACAAATTTGAATGGTCCATGACATATATTTTATCAAATTTTCTAAAATCATGGGCTTTAAATTGCCGACCGCGCTGTTTTGTAATATCAATACCATGCTTACCGGCTATCTCAATTGTACGAGGGTCAGGTTTTTCACCTACGTGATAATCAGCGGTACCTGCCGAATCAACGTATGTATTATTGAGATTATATTTTTTTATTTTTTTTTCCATAATGCCTTGTGCAAGCGGTGAACGACAAATATTGCCAAGACATACCATAAGGATGTTCATAATCAAATGTTTATTTATAGAATTTTAAAATTATATTATATAACGAACTTTTGATTATTCATAAAATGAAAAAACACTGGTTTAAAATCCCAGATTCCAAATCCCTGGCTCAAAAGTTGCTTTCAAAATACGAATACCATCAAATTACGAATTTGTTAATATATCGAGTTACAGATATTTAATTTGGGATTCCGAATACTTAATATTTCTAACAACCCGTTACCCGTTACCCGTTACCCGTTACCCGTTACCCGTTACCCGTTACCCGTTACCCGTTACCCGTTA
>PWZB01000125.1 GCA_003567625.1 Bacteroidales bacterium
AACGGGTAACGGGTAACGGGTAACGGGTAACGGGTAACGGGTAACGGGTAACGGGTAACGGGTAACGGGTAACGGGTATACTCATTACTTGTCACTATAAGATTGTAAAGCATAATGCGAATTTTAACAAATATATTTTATACAAATGAAGACACACAAAGATTTGGATGTGTGGAATAATGCTATGGGTTTAGTAACGGAAATTTACAAGGTTACAAAATCATTTCCGAAAGAAGAGTTATATAGTTTAACCAGCCAGATAAGAAGATCTGCTGTTTCAGTGCCTTCAAACATTGCTGAAGGAGCTGGTCGAAAACATGGCAAAGAATTCACTCAATTTTTATTTGTTGCAAGAGGGAGTTTATCAGAATTAGAAACGCAAATAATTATAGCTAAGAACTTAGGGTACTTGGAATATGATTTATGTGATAATCTGATAGAAAAAATGAATATAATAAGAAAGCAAATTGTAGGACTTATTAAATATCTTGGAAACAAAACATAAATACACCCGTTACTCGTTACCCGTTACCCGTTACTTTGTTGCATCTGCGTTTTATTAACTGATGTTTCGCAGTTGATATAATGTGTTGATTATTAAGTTTATTTAACCCTTTCAGGGTTGTTAAATCATTGTTTGTCAGCATAACCGCAAATTTCATTTGCGGTTATTAAAATTAAACCACTATCGTGGTTATAGGCTATAAGCCTGAAAGGCTTTAATATAAATAGCCACGGGTGTAACCCGTGGTAAAGGATGTCGAAACATCATTCAACCAACCCTGAAAGGGTTGAATATCACAATATTTGCAAATGCGAAACATTAATTATTAAAAATAAAAAACCATGAATAATCATTTTTCATCAAACATCAAACTCCTCCGTAAGCGCCGGGGGCGTACCCAGGATGATGTTGCTTTTGCCCTGGGTATGAAGCGTTCTACTTTGAGCGGCTATGAGAATAATGTTGCACAGCCGGGCTTAGAAGCGCTTCTATCTTTTTCGAAGTATTACAAGGTTTCTGTAGATACCTTGATAAAAATTGATCTTTCTCAGTTATCAGAGAGTGAGCTTTCGCAGCTTGAGCGAGGCTATGATGTTTTTGTCAGCGGCAGTAAGCTTAGGGTATTGGCTACTACTGTTGATAAAGAGAATGAGGAAAACATTGAGTTGGTTGATGAGAAGGCTAAAGCCGGATACCGCACCGGTTTTGCCGACCCTGAATTCATCAAGGTTCTTCCTACTTTTCAGATGCCTTTTTTATCAAAGCAGAAAAAATACCGCACTTTTCAGATCAGTGGAGATTCTATGCATCCTATACCTGAAGGCTCGTGGGTTACGGGTGAGTTTGTCCAGAACTGGAATCTTATAAGAGACCGCCATGCTTATATTATACACACTTTGGATGATGGTGTTGTTTTTAAAGTAGTTGAGAATTTGATTAAGCCAAAAGGTAAATTACGGCTTTATTCACTCAACCCGATATATGAACCTTATGAAGTTGATGTTAAGGATATTCGTGAGGTTTGGAAATTTGTCAATTATATTAGTGACGAGGTACCTGATGCTGACAACCAAAATGAGCAGTTAAAAAACTCAGTAAAAACGTTGCATAGTGAGGTAGTTAATATTAAGGAAAAATTAAAAACCCTTTCAAAATAACTTTGAAAGGGTTTTTAGTAAACCTTAATAAGTTTATTGTAAGTTTTTTATTGATGTTAAAATGACATATTCATCATTTTTAGGGCCTGTTTCTATCCATAATTCTTTCGGCTTCGAGGTTTCCGAGGTTATATGATTTGGTTGCATAAATATAGGCATTTCGGCTGTCTCTAGCATCTGCATATGCCAATGCAATTTTCATATAAAGGTCAGCCCATTCATCGTCTGACATCGGGTGATCATATTTTTCAATCAGCTCAATAGCCTTAAGATAATCATTGACTTCTCTTCTAGGTTGATTGATTTTATTATAGGCCACGGCTCGTCCAAGGAAACCGTCCCAGTTTTGATCATCATAACGCACTGCATCTGAATAATCGTCAATAGCTGAATAAAAACTTGATCTTCGTCTCGACTGCATTTTCACGTATGCCCTGTTAATCAGGATTTTGGCTTTTTCCTTTTCAAGCTCCGATCTTTCCTGGGAACGACGAGGTGTTCGATCAATTCTCCGTTCAACAATACGTATGGCATTTGTATAATCGTTGAGCAGACCGATATAATTACGGTTTCTTCTTCTTTCAATACGTTGCTCAAGAACTAAACGAACAGATCCCCTGAATTTGTATGCTTCAATATTATTGTTGTCAAGCTGAACGGCTTCGGTAAGTATGTCAAGCGCTCCTTCATAGTCATTTTGATCAATCAGTCTTTCTGCTTGTCTTGTTAATTCAAGAGATCTCACTATATTGGCGTTCTGTTCATCTATTTTTATTGCCAACTTGTGAAGTTGCTCCCTGCCACGGTCAAAAAGTTCTATTGCTGAACGGTAATTACCTTGCTCCATATTTTCTATCCCTTCAATCATAAGACTGCGAATGTCTGTTGTGTCCAAATCCTGGCTAAACACGGGTTTATTTTGAAAGAAAATAAATAAAACCGTTATAGATAAAAGTAATTTTATGTTTTTAATAGTCATTTTATTTGGATTTTAAATTTGTTTTCGGGTTTTTATTGGTTTTTTATCAGGTTTAATTTCGAATTCAATATATTAAATGTACTTGTTTATTTTATTAATGTTCTAGTAGTTGTAAGATAAAAAAATCATTACAAAGATAAAAAAAAATGATCAATTTTTATAAGGGATTTATTACAAATGAAGCTATCAAACATCTTTGTTTTTTTAACGTAATCAGTGTTGATTTATTTTTTATTACTTTCCTTCAAAAACTCCGCCACCTATATTGTTTTTATACCCGCCTGATGCACTTTTCAGGATGTTGGGCATATTGTTTAATCGTAAAACACCTAAAAAAGCAAATACGAGGGCCTCTTTATATTCTATTATGTTTTTGCCGGGGATATGAATATCTAATTGAAGCTTGTTTTTAAATAGTGTCATAAGAAATTTGTTATTTGCGCCACCCCCGGTGACTAGCATTTTTTTCCCAGGGTTGTTTTTCGTTGTTTTATTTACCTGGCATGTGATATGTTCATAAAAAGACCTTAATATATCTTGCAGGGGCATATTATGGTATTTTTTTATGATCGGGAAAATATTTTTTTCGACCCATTCAGCGCCAAGTGATTTTGGTGGTTTTTTTTGATAATAATCCAGGTTGTTGAGTTCATCTGTCAGCAGAGTTGATATTTTACCCCGGCTTGCTATTTTACCATCGGGGTCGTGATAAATTTTTTTCGTAATATTATTGAATAAGATTTTGGAGGCTTCCTGGTTTTTGTTTTTGACAATGTTGTTAATTACGAAGTTGACCGGGCAAATATCAAAAGCTAATCTTTGGTTTTGTTTTTTGAATGATATATTTGCAAAGCCTCCGAGGTTCAAGCAGTAATCATATTTTCCGAAGAGCAGCTTATCTCCTATCGGCACCAGTGGTGCACCTTGGCCTCCACATGCGATATTCAAAGACCTGAAATCGCATACTACTGTACATTGGGTTTGTGCTGCTATAGCTGAGCCGTCACCTATTTGAAATGTAAATCCATTTTCAGGCCGGTGATATACCGTATGGCCATGGCTTGCTATTATGTCGGGATCATTTAATTGGTTGTTTTTTATGAATTCTTTTGTTATTTCGCCAAGGTAATGTCCGTATTCAACATGGGTTTTTATAAGTTCTTGTGCATTCATTTCGGATGCCTTACGCAATTTATTCTCCCAGGCAACGGGATATGGTATGGTTTGAGCTTTGACTATTTTAAAAATCCAAGACGAATAATCCTCATTAAATGTGCAGTATGCTATGTCGGTGCCATCAAGTGAAGTTCCTGACATTAAACCGATTGCTGTGTGTTTCATCTGTTAATGTTTTTGTTAACGGATACCGGGTTCTGCTGTTCATTTAAAGATAGTCCAATATTTTCTCCAGTTCGATACCTCTTGATGCTTTAATTAAAATGCTTCTGTTTGAAACAGGTTTTTCTTTGAGCCAGAATATAAGATCTTCTGTTTTCTTAAAATAAATAATATTTTCATGCTTATTGGCTGCACTGCAAAATTCTTCACCGACAAGAATAATTTTATCGTATCCTTGTTTAATAACAAGGTTGAATATTTCAGAATGTTCTTTTTTTGAGTTTTTTCCCAGTTCAAGCATATCTCCAAGAATCGCAACTTTATTGTCAAGTTTCATGGAAGTAAAATTTTCAACAGCCAATTTCATGCTTGTTGGATTGGCATTATATGCATCCATCAGAACTGTATTTCGTTTTGTTTTGACATATTGCGACCGGTTGTTTTTTGGAAAATATTCTTCTATTGCTTTCCTGATATCTTCTTTTTGAACACCGAAGAATGATCCTATACATACAGCCGCCATTACATTTTCAAAGTTATAGCTGCCTATTAGGTTTGTGTTAACGGTATATTTTTTATGAATATAGTTTTTTTCAGAAAAGGCTACTTTTAAGAATTTACTGTTTTCTTCTATTTTTCCTATATGATCTGCATTTTGCGATTTGCCGTAGGTTATTCTGGGCAAATTCTCAGAGAGTTGCATCAACTCTTTATTATCGAAGTTTACAAAAAGTTTGCCTTTATTTTCCTTTATGTAGTTATATAATTCTGATTTGGCTTTTTTTATGTTTTCTGTTGTTCTAAATCCTTCCAGGTGTGCTTTCCCGATATTTGTGATGATCCCATGTGTAGGCTTTGCCAGGATACAAAGATGGTATATTTCGCCTAAGTTATTTGCTCCCATTTCGATAACGGCAATTTCGGTATCGTCTTTTATTGAAAGCAGTGTTATGGGAACGCCGATATGGTTATTTAGATTACCTTTTGTTGCAAAGGTTTTGTTTTTTTTAGAAAGTACAGAAAAGAGAATTTCTTTGGTAGTTGTTTTGCCATTTGTTCCCGTAATACCTATAAATGGTATATTAAACTTGTTACGATGGTGTTTGGCAATATTTTGCAAAGTATCAACAACATCAGGAACGAGGATGAATCTTTCATCTGTTTTTATTTTTGGTTTGTCAACAACAGCAAGTTTACATCCATTATTAAGTGCATCATAAGCGAAATCATTTCCATCAAAGTTTTCTCCTTTTATTGCAAAAAACACGCTAGTTTTTAATATTTTCCGGCTGTCGGTACATATTGGGCTTCCTGAGAGGAGTTCGTTGTATATATATTTTTCATATTTATTCATTGGAGGTTATATTGGCTGTTATGCGGTTTTAAAAAACCCCATTTGAGCTAACAAATGGGGCTGTGAATATTTAATTACAAGGAATTTTCAAAGTGGTTAATATCTGACGGGGCTACCGACTCTGTCCATTGCGCATCTGAATCCGATATGGCTTGCTGCTTCGTTTTGGTCTAGGAATCGGCGTGTTCCGGGTACGATCCAATAAGTTCTGTCTTTCCATGAACCTCCTTTATACACTCTTGCTTCATCGTTTATCAGGCTTGTCACGCCATATTCGTACATAAGCTTATCTTCTTGATCTTTCATATCTTCCCTGTCGAAGTAAATGCTGGATGCGAAGTCGCCGTCACGGTAGCTTCTGTTGTCTGCATAACGATAATTGCGGCGGGTTGCGCTTTCTTCTTCGGTAACTTCAGTCCACTGAAGCTGTCCTAAGCTGTCTTTAGGCAGAACGTTACCTTCTTCATCAAGTTTTAGTCTTTTGAATACGTTTCCACGGAAAGGTCTGAAAGCGGTAACATCTTCGTGAGTTAGGGGTCGATAGACATCTTTAACCCATTCGCTGACATTGCCTGCCATATTGTACAGTCCATAATCGTTGGGCCAGTATGCATATACAGGAACGGTAATTTCACCTGCGTCATTCAGGTCACCTGCGACACCCATCATATCGCCACGACCTCTTTTTATGTTAGCCATAAAGGTACCCATAGTTCTTCTTTCACTTGAGCGGACTTGATGTCCATTCCACGGGTATAATCTTCTTTCTATGATTCTTTCATATACTGTATTTCCTATAAGTCCTAGAGCGGCAAATTCCCATTCGGCTTCTGTGGGGAGCCTGTATGCTGGCAACAGAATTCCGTCTTCCCTTCTGACTCTTCTTTCACCTGTGCCTCTTGGATCAAGGTCCCTGAGGTTCTGCCTGACAAGCCCTTCATATTGCCCTGCAAGGTAAGCTTCAGTATTGAAGTTTCTTTCATTGACCTGGTCATGATCAAGGTATAATATTCCTTCGCGTACAAGAATCATCTCGTTTACCCTGTCTGTTCTCCATGATGCATAATCAGATGCCTGGACCCAGTTTACACCTACAACCGGATGGTCGCGATACGCAGCGTGCCTGAGGTAATTGTATACGTATGGTTCGTTATAGGCAAGCCGGTCACGCCATACCAAGGTGTCAGGAAGTGCGTTATCGTATACTTCCGGGTAGGTTTCACCAAAAACCCTGCTGATCCAATAAAGGTATTCAACATAATCAAGATTGCTAACTTCAGTTTCGTCCATATAAAAAGAAGAAACAGTTACACGTCGTGGTATGTTGTTCCAGTCGAACATAACATCCTGTTCGGTACGACCCATCACAAAAGTACCCCCTTCTATAAACACAAGCCCCGGGCCGGTCTCTTGTTCTACATCAGGAATTTTTTCAAAACCACCCCAATCCGGGTCATTATATGCCCATCCGGTGGTGCGGGAATGTTCACGACAGGATGAAAAGGTTAATGTGATAGCTAAAGTAAAAGCAACCGCAAGAATCAGGTTTTTCAAATTCCTTGTCATAGTAATTTAGTTTTAATAGTTTGCACAAAAATAACTAAAAATTTGGACAGTTTAGTATTTTATTTTCAAGTTTTTGCCTCTCACAAGCAAAATTCAGTGAAACACTTAATTCGTGAACCGCTGCACCGCCCGGGTAAATGCCTGATAATGAATAATCAAAGCTGTACCCTATACGGTATTTATCCTGGTTAAACCCAAGAAGAAAAATCAGTGTTTTTTGGTCAATAAAATTTTGTCTGAACCATACACCTGCGGCTAAAGATTCAATTTCAAAATACACACCATAATTTATACGCATAAATTCGCCCTGATGTTGCAGAATTATATTAGGTGAAAAATGGATGTCATGCAAGCTTCTTGAGTGGCGGTCAATTTTTAATCTTGTACCACCGTGTAATGTAAGCTTTATTGGTAATTTATCATCCGTATAGAAACTTTCACGCGGTCTGGTCAAATGGTGTGCGGCAAAACCGGTAAAAAAATTTTCGGAATAGAACAAAATGCCTGATGATATGTCAAGCCCGTGAACCGATGTGTTGCCAGGTGTAATTTCGCCGGTTGGAATGATATTTCCGGTAAAAGGGTCATACTGATCAGGAAAAACAAGATTGTTCCAACAGAGATCTTTCCTGTAATATGCTACCTTGGCTCCAAAATTGAGATGGTAATTTCTTGTTAGCTGAGTATGGTATGAGTATATTCCACCTATAAAGTGACGGCGTAAGGTCTTCCCCATCTGCTCGCTTGTAACCAGTAATCCTATGCCTCCCGAAACCGGACGCCAGTGCCTTTGATATGAAACACTGTAAGTGGAAAGATGACCGAAGTCAGGGTAAGGATGATTGCGGTAATTAAGGTTTAGCTGAGGGCAAATATTAACTCCGGCAAAAGCAGGATTCAGATATAAAGGATTGGCGTAAAATTGTGAAAAAATTGCATCCTGACTCAATATAGTATCAGCATGAAAGCAATAAATTATTGCAATAAAAATTTTTATCAACAACCGATTTTTTTTTTGCATAAGTGTATGTTGTGCAATTATAGTTTCTAACGTGAAACATTGTAGTTTAGTTTATATACACCATGTCAAAAAATAATATAACAACTTGGCATGAAAAGATTCAATTTTTAACAGACCCGGTCAATACACAACCAAACC
>PWZB01000133.1 GCA_003567625.1 Bacteroidales bacterium
CTCCTTAAAAGAAGCCGGGGCAATGATGGGCTCAGGCGGCATGGTTGTTATGGACGAATCAACCTGCATGGTCGACGTATCAAAATACTTTCTTGACTTTACACAAAAAGAATCCTGCGGAAAATGCACTTTTTGCCGCGTTGGAACCAAGCGCATGCTTGAAATCCTGGTTCGCATAACAGAGGGTGAAGGCACGGAAGAAGACTTATCAAAACTTGAAGAACTGGCAAACAGCATAAAAAACAATTCACTGTGCGGTTTGGGGCAAACAGCACCTAATCCTGTTTTGACTACGATTAAATATTTCAGAAATGAATACTTGGCACATGTAGTTGATAAAAAATGCCCTTCTAAAGTTTGTAAAAAATTACTGACTTATACCATTATACCTGAAAAATGCACGGGTTGTGTCGTTTGTGCAAAAAACTGCCCGTCAAATTGCATCACCGGCGAGCGTAAAGAAGTGCATTTCATTAATCAGAATGATTGTATTAAATGCGGTATATGTTATGACAGATGTAAATTCGAAGCAATACATGTTGAATAAAAAAGCTGAAATCAATGAATAAAATAGATGTAATTCTCAACGGAAAACCTGTAGTGGGATATAATGGTGAAACTATTTTACACCTTGCCAGGCGACACGGTTATAAAGTTCCTACTCTTTGCCACGATTCGAGGCTTGAACCATTTTCTTCATGTTTTGTATGCGTGGTTCATGTTGAAAATATGCGTGGTATGCAGCCTTCATGTTCCACAACTATCAACAAAGGCATGGTTATTGACACCGAAGGCGAAGCAGTTAAGCGGGCGCGAAAAACTGCACTTGACCTGCTGCTCAGCAACCACTACGCTGATTGCGTAGCACCATGCAAAACAGAGTGCCCTGCCGGTGTTGATGTACAAGGCTATATTTCGCTTATTGAAAAAGGGCTTTACAGTGAAGCTGTTAAACTGATAAAGCAAACCAACCCCTTGCCTGCCATTTGTGGACGTGTATGTGTCAGGCCGTGCGAGCTGGTTTGCCGCAGAAACCTGGTTGAAGAGGTTGGCGTTGGAATAGACTACCTGAAAAGATATGCATCAGACAAAGACCTTGAATCAAAGAACCCCTGCTCTCCTGGTATTGAAGCCCCGACAGGCAAAAGTGTTGCAATAATAGGAGCCGGGCCCGGCGGCCTAACGGCAGCATACTATCTGGCAATAAAAGGCCATAAGGCAGAAATATTTGAAGCAAATAAACATGCCGGAGGTATGTTAAGATACGGAATACCCCCATACAGGCTGCCAAGCGATATTATAGATAAGGAAGTAGAAGCCATAACACAGCTTGGAGTTAAAATTCATTATAATAAAAAACTTGGTGAAAACCTCAGTTATAAAGATCTAGAAGATTCCTACGACAGTGTTATCCTGGCAATAGGCTCGCAAAAAGGAACCGGTATTGGTTGTGAAAATGAAGACGCAGGGAATGTGCTTTCCGGTCTTGAGTTTTTGCGAAACATAGAAATCTTACAGCAACCATATGATTTTTCCGGTAAAAAAGTAGCCGTTATCGGTGGCGGCAACACCGCAATGGACTGTTGCCGTACGGCAATGCGATTTAATGCCGACGAAGTAGTGGTATTATACCGGCGCACTGAAAAAGAAATGCCTGCCAACCCTATTGAAATACATGAAGCCAAGCTTGAAGGCATCAAATTCAAATTCCTTACGGCACCTGCAAAAGTTAATACCGATAAAAACGGCAATGTAAAATCGCTGACCTGTTTCCAGATGAAGCTTGGCGAACCCGACGAATCAGGCAGGCGAAGACCGATTAAAATCGACGGTTCTGAATTTGACGTAGAACTTGATTACATTCTTGCAGCTATAGGTCAAAAAACTGTGGTTAATTTCATAGATGATATTAACAAATATGCCGGCTCGGAACTTAAACTCAATAAATGGGGTGATATTGATGCCGACCCGGATACACTGCAAACCTCTATTCAATCGGTTTTTGCCTGTGGCGATAGTGTGACAGGCCCGGCTACACTTATCGAAGCAATAGCACAGGGCAGATTAGCTGCCCATAGTTGTGACCTGTTTTTAAAAGGTGAAAAAATTGTTTTAAATTCATTTGAGTTTTTAAGCAAAAAAGATAATTTTAAGAAACAGACAAGCCAGGATTATGAAAAATACTATAAAAAGCAAAAACGCATGGAGATGCTTACCCTGAAACCCGATAAACGCAAAAACTTTGACGAAGTTGAGCTTGGATATTCAGATGAAGATGCCATAAAAGAAACACAGCGTTGCATTGAATGTGGCTGTTCGGAATTATATTACTGCGACCTTAAAGATTATGCTACCGAATATAAAGTCAATCAAGACAGATTCAGCGGAGATTATAAAGAATATATGGTTGACTTCTCGCATCCTTACATAGAAATAGATAATAATAAATGTATCCTGTGTGGAAAGTGTATAAGAATATGCAGCGAAATTGTCGGTGCAAATGCATTGGGTTTTGTTGACAGAGGATTTGAAACATATGTTGCTCCAAGTATGGACGAAAAGCTGTCTGATACATATTGTGAATCTTGCGGAATGTGTATATCTGCCTGCCCTACAGGCGCTATTACCGAAAACGTACCCTTTAAACCCGCTCCACTGAAAAACGAAACTTTTAATACCATATGCAATTACTGTTCTGTAGGTTGCGAAATAACATTACACCACAAATCATCATTCTTCAACAGGGTTACCGGCAAAGAAGGTTTGATAAACAAAGATGGTAATATATGCAGATATGCAAGGTTCGGCTACAGATATCTCAATGATAAATACAGATTGACAAAACCTATGCTCAAAAAAAATGACCTGCTATATCAAGATATCTCCTATGAAAAAGCATTTGAATTGATTGTGGAAAAAATAAAAAAAGCCAACCCTGCTGAAAATGCTTTTTTAGCAGGCGCCCGCCTTACCAATGAAGAAATTTACATGGTATATAAGCTGGCACAGGAAGGTGTTAACACATCGAATGTAGGCAGTTTTCACTATTTTAACAGGGGAGAAGGCTATCGTAATAATTCTTCATACAATACTCCTTTTGAACAGCTTAAAGATGCCGGACGAATTTACATTTTAGGTACAGAACTAAATTATGAACATGGGGTGATAGGGTTTGATGTATATAACAACACCTTTTTGAACGGGACACCTGTTGAGCTTATCACCACTAAAGATAACAACCGGATGGCTCATAAAGCAACAAAGGTTCACCGCATAAAATCATATTACCATTTTGTGAAAGCTGTTAATCATTACCTTGTGCTTAACAAAATGCATGATAGAGAATATACTGAAAAATGCAATGGCTTTGAAGATTATTGCAAACTCATCACTTCCGAAAACTACGAAAAATTGCTTAATCTCGCCGGCTTAAGCAAAAAGGAGATAGCGGAGTTTTGTAACAACTACATCAAAGAAAACAAGGCAATAATTATTTTCAGCGAAAAACAACTTTCTTCTAATACTTGCCTGGAATTACAAAATATGGCTATGATCACCGGCAAATTAGGCAAAAAGTCATCAGGTATTATCTCTCTTAAAGAGAAAAACAATGCCCAGGGGATTATTGACATAGCTGATTGTGCCAAACTGATTGACAATAAAGCCAAAAAGGGTGATAATTTTGAAACAGGACAAGATCTGTTTGACAAAATATTAAATGGTGAAATAGAGAATCTTTTCATATTTGGTGAAGACCCGATAGGATGTGCTGTTTCTAAAGAATCGGTTAATAAGATTTTGAAAAGTCCCGGCTTTGTTGTAGTACAGGATTATTTTATTACAGAAACCGCATTAGAAGCAGACCTTGTTTTACCTGCTTCATTCCCGTTTGAAACCGGCGGAAGTTTTACCAACGCTCAGAAGTGCATACAACAATTTCCGGCTAAGCATCAAAGCCCACTCGAAAAAACAACTTTCGAACAATTACAATATTTACAAAAAAAACTGGGTGTAAAAACCAGGATTGAAAAACAGGATGATGCTTATAAGGAGATAACACAAATTTTGAATAAGATGTCCGGCAACGGCAGTAATAACAGAACATTCGTTTATACCAAAAAAGACAATTATAACCGGATGTTTGATCATGGATGTGATTATCTTGTAAAAAAGTTTGACCAGGAGTTTGATGAAGCATTTTAGAATTTCCATAATTTTTATGGCTCAGGCAAACACGTAAATGATCAAAAACATAAACCAGATAAATTACAAATATCAAAACAAAAATATTATGGAAAAATTCAAATCTGTAGATGAAATACTGGATTTTGCGATAAACGCCGAACAAGAAGCCATCAACTTTTACCTTGAACTTGCTTCGCAGGCAAAAAATCCTGAAATGAAAGAAGTTTTTTTACAATTTTCCAGGGAAGAAGAAACCCATAAAGCCAGGTTGAAAAAAATAAAAGAAGAGGGTGTTTTTGAAATGGCCGAAGAACAGGTATCTGATCTTAAAGTTTCTGATTACGTTGTAAAAACTGAACCAACTCCGGGCATGAGCTATGATGATGCGCTAATTCTGGCCATGCATAAAGAAAAAGCTGCTTTTAAACTTTACACAAACCTTGAGCAACGCACTGACAACCCGGCACTCAAAAAGGTTTTTAGAAACCTTGCCATTGAAGAATCAAAACACAAACTCAGGTTTGAAATTGAATACGATGAATATGTTATGCGTGAAAATTAACTGAAAATAAAAAAAACGAAGAGAACCAATCCTGTTATTTCCCCGCTTCATTGCTTTCAGTTATCTGGCTACATTAAACCTTTGGGCAGCAATACCTTTTTCGGTTATAACCTGCAAAACATACATCCCCTGTTTAAGTTCGCCGACATCAATACGGGCTTGGTTATTGTCGTTTTTGCGGCTGTAAACCAATTTCCCCGTAATGTCAAAAATCCTTAGCTGTTTGATTGTTCCCTCATACTCTATATTAAGAACGGAGCTAGCGGGATTAGGAAAAATTCTTAAACTTTCTTCTGGTAAATGCTTATCGACTATAGATACAGGTTTATCTCCAAAAACGTCATTTACTTCCATATCACTATAAACTTTCAATGAACGGAAGGGTTCTCCTTCCCATTCACCCATATCATCAGTGGGGTCGTCTTCAACAAGAAAATATTTATATTCGTGTTCGCCTTCAACCATATTAAGAGTAAGAGTATATATTTTTTCACCCCCAGGTTGCAATTCATATGCATCATCTTCGCCGGGTATAACCCAGTCATTAAAAGTTCCGGAAACAAAAACACTGTGCAGTTCAGGGTCGAACACCAAGCCATTTTCCGTTTGGGCATCAGTCATATCAACGTTAAACGTTACATCGCGATTAAAAGGTTCAACTACCGGAAAAACAGCAATGTCAACATCCAGGCCTAAAGTCAAAGTTTTTACCCAGCCTCCGTCATGCTCCTGTATCCATGTCAATCCTGCTTCCGCCCCATCACCATCTACAGATGACATATTCCCCAAACCATAAGTATCCTCCTGCCATGAATCCAGATCAGTAACATCAACCCCAATAACATAGTCGCCGGCAACCTCTATTGGCGTATCAAACTCCAAATAATATGCTCCGGGTTGAGGGCCTTGTTCATGATCAGGGTCAGGCTTGAAAGTCAGGCTCGATTCTATATCTTCCAAAGGAATACTTCTGGTAATAATAACTTCACCAGGTTCTTCAATATCATTATCCCAATCCCACATTGTAAACACTGCATCTCCGCTAGTTCCTTCTGCAAAGCCAAACCAATAATATACACCGTGTATTACCCTGCCTTCGGGTGTATCCATAATAAATCTTTGGCCATATGCCTTGTCACCATATTCATTTGTGCCAAAAACATACCCCAAATAATTTTCTTCCTCATCTAACCACAAATAAATCACAGCATCTGTGGCATTCTCCCAATTGCCCGGTAATAACAAAATCAAATCGTCATTATCCTTTAAATCCTTAATAGTTGCATTTAATTGATCGGCATCCGATAACTTTTCAAAAACCGGCGTATTTCGTTGTGAAACCGCTATAAACGTAATGAATGTTAAAATAATTATTAATAGTTGTTTCATAATTTCAAGGGTTTTTATTAAATTAATTAAAGAAATTTTAAATATTACTATACTACTGTTTTCAATACATTTATTAAATAAACGAATGTATCAAGAATTTATTCCGGGATATAAGCTTACAAAACATTTTATTTTAACTTGTTTATACAAAAATATCAAAAAGGTGCTGATCCAGGCAGTTTTATAAAGCAGTTTTCTTCTTTTTGACATTTAAAATGATATTTCAGGGTTCATTTTGTTTTTATTAGCGTTAACGGCTAATTTATTTTAATAACATGAACAGTATTATAAATTTTATGTAAAATCACAGACAACTATATTAAATTTTGTAGCTTTGTCATCTAATAATTTCTAAACACTTTTAAAATCAATATAGATATGGATATCAAACAATTCAGGGAGAGACACAAGACACTCAAGAAGTATGATTATCAGAAAACGCCGCTTGAAAAGGGTTACACTGATAAGATTTTGTATATTAACTTTGACGGGCCTTTTATAAAAGAAAAAGATATCCCTGCAGAGATGAAGGAAAAATTTATCGGGGGCAGGGGTTATGGCTTAAAGCTTTTATGGGATGCTACAAAGCCTGATACCAAGTGGGATGATCCTGAAAACGAGATCAATATTTCGGGGGGTCCATGTTGTGGTATCACTCAGTATGCCGGTGCGGGCAAATCTATTGTTGTTTCACTTTCACCGCAAACGGATTCTGTTATGGACTCTAACGTTGGTGGTTTTTTTGGTCCATTTTTAAAGTTTTCGGGTTTTGATGCCCTGGAGATGCAAGGCAAAGCTGAAAATGATGTAATTGTATTCATTGATGGTGTAAAGGGCACGGTTGAGATTTTTGAAGCTCCCGAAGAGCCTTTAAACTCACACATATTGGCAGAGCAGCTTACCGAAATCTTTGCCGATAATGAAAAAGACAAGATGAATATTGGTGTTGTATCTACAGGTGATGCTGCTGACCATTCCTTAATCGGGATGCTTAATTTCACTTTTTATGATCCAAGAAGAAAGATAGTACGTGTTAAGCAAGCCGGACGTGGAGGTATTGGAACCGTATTCAGGGACAAAAAGATCAAAGCTATTGTAGCAAAGGTTGATGGCATTAAAGGCAATGCCAATAATGTTGTTGATCTGGAGGCTATTCGTGAGCGTGGTCGCAGGTTCAATGAAGAAATGAAGCGCGATGATGAGTTCAAGGAAATGAAATCAAAAGGCACTGCGCACATGACCAATATAATGAACGATTATGACCTGATACCGGTTCATAACTTTAAATACGGCAGCCATAAGGATGCCTACGAAATCCACTCCGATATATATAAAAGCCTATTTACGCAGAGATTATTTGATGGCTGCTGGATAGGTTGTACAATGTCATGTTCTCATGCTGTTGATGATTTCGAACTAAAAACCGGGCCATACAAAGGCCATAAAGTTTCGGTTGACGGTCCTGAATACGAAACTGCCGCATCTTTGGGAACAAACCCCGGTATTTTTGATCCACATTGGACAATTGAAGCCAATTTCTATTGCGACACATATGGTATATGCACTATCACATGGGGAACCATTCTCGGTTTTGTAATGGATTGTTACGAAAGTGGCATCTTAAATGATGAACGCACAGGCAGCCTTAAGCTAAATTTTGGAAATAAAGAAGCAGCAATGGAGTTATTGCACCAGGTAGCACGTGGTGAGGGCTTCGGTAAAATTGCCGGAATGGGAGTACGTAAAATGAAAGAACTCTTTATTGAAAAAGGTTGGGGCGACCCGGATTATTTGCAAGATATTGCTATGGAAAACAAAGGACTGGAATATTCGCAATACAAGTCGAAAGAATCACTGGTACAGCAAGGCGGTTATGCCATGACAAACAAAGGCCCCCAACATGATGAAGCATGGTTGATATTCATGGACATGATAAACAACCAAATACCTACTTTCGAGGACAAAGCCGAAGCATTGCATTATTTCCCTATGTTTCGCACATGGTTCGGCCTGGTCGGTTTTTGCAAACTATGCTGGAATGACATTGAACCTGAAGATAACGCGGAAACTGACGAACCCGAAAAAGTTCCTGAACATGTTGATAACTATGTGGCAATTTACAAAGCTGTTACCGGAAGGCCTTTTGACAAAGAGACCATGATAAGTGATTCGGAAAGAGTATATAACTTCCAGCGAGTATTTAACCTGCGCAGAGGTTATGGTACCAGGAAATATGATGCTCAGCCCTATCGCGCAGCAGGCCCGGTTACCATCGAAGAATACGAATCAAGGCAAGAACGTTATGATAAGCAGCTCAAGGAAACCATTGGTGTGGATCCGGCTGGAAAATCAACCGAAGAAAAAATTAAACTACACAGAAAATATCGTGAAGAACGCTACGAACAACTGGTAGATGCAGTTTATCAAAGAAGAGGATGGACGAAAAACGGAATACAAACAATTGAACGACTTAAAGAACTTGGAATGGACATGCCTGAAGTGGTTGAAGTTGTAAAAAAACACCTCTGAAAACCTTAAAATATAACATTATTTATTGTTTGAAATAACAATAAAAAGGGAATACGGAATAGTAACATGCAAATCACACCGATTTGCCCAGATGTCTTATTTTAATTTAATAAATAAAGCCAATGTCAACCAATAATTTCTACATCCCCCTGTTTATTCTCCTAATAGGCTTGCTTTTATCATTTAAGCATTTATCACCTCATAATAATAAACAAGCAGAATTTCATACACAGCTATATGATCATTTTATTGAAGGTCAATTAGAAGATTGGATAATGATTGTTGACCTTATGGAACGACACTATTCTTCATACAGCATACCCTCTATGCTTTATGATTTGCTTTTAGCACGTTACGGTTTAATAGCATTGAGCCTGAATAAAGAAGAAAAAGAGATAGCCGGCAAGCAACTTGACAAAGCTGAACATGAACTTGAAGGTCTGTTTAATTATAAAGCATTTGTTTCAAGGGCTTATTCATTGCAGGGGGCCTTTTTTGCTTTCAGAATAACATTAAATCCGGTAAATGCGATTATTTTAGGTTCAAGTGCAAATAAAGCCATTGACAATGCACTGGAGGTTGACCCTTATAACCCCACTGCATGGATGGAGCTGGGAAATTCCAAATTTTACACGCCACAAGCTGTCGGCGGAAGCAAAAAAGAAGCAGTCAAATATTATAATAAAGCTGTCAAAATATTTGAAAATAACATGCAACCCAATCATCGCTGGCTATATCTAAATACCCTGTTGAACCTGGCAAAAAGCTATCAATATATTGAAAAACATACTCTTGCAATAAACACTTATGAAAAAATTCTTGAGTACGAACCCAAATTCAGACTGGTAAAGGAAGAACTGTTGCCCAAAGCAAAAAACAAGTAATATAATATATAAGCATATAGAGATAAAATCCTGATTTATAATTTATTAACAAAGTCTGTCAAAAACTATTATTTTTGCTCCATAAGCAGATATTAACATGAGCATTGCCGATATCTGGACAAAAAGCCTGTTTCCCTCACTGGTGGATTATATTATCATAGCTGTTTATCTGATAGTAATATTTATTGTTGCTATAAATATCCAGAAAAAATACCAGGAAAAAAATCCTGTTTACCGTTTTTATACATGGGGGCTCTTTGCTAAGATAGCAGGTGTGATCGTTTTTTGCCTTGTTTATACGCTTTACTATGAAGGTCATGATACTACCAATTACTATCGCAGTTCTGAAGCACTGGTAAATTTGCTTTTTCAAAAACCCCTAAATTACTTATCACTACTGATCGGAAACATCACCCCCGAAAACCGTATGGCATTTGATGCATCTACAGGCTTCCCCTGGTACCTTGGCGATTACCAGTCTTTTGCAACAGTAAGAATAACAAGTATATTCACTTTTTTAGGGTTCAAAAATTACTTTACAGCTTCCGTACTGGTTGCCTGTTTTGCTTACACAGGTATATGGAAGTTATACCTGGTATTTACCGATTTGTTTAAAGGTCTTTACAAAGAACTTGCTGTTGTAGTACTCTTTTTCCCATCAGTGCTGTTTTGGGGGTCGGGAATACTGAAAGACACTTACACTCTAATGGCTGCAGGTTGGTTTGTTTACGGATTTTATAATCTTTTTATAAAAAAAAGGTTTAGAGTCAACTACATTATAGTTTTAGTATTATCTTCTTACCTGATGATCTCTTTAAAGCCATATATTTTTGTAGCACTTTTGCCCGGAGCTTTTTTATGGGCATCATTTGAAAAAATAAGAAAGATAAAAAATATTTTTATACGTTTTGCCACAGGCCCTGCCATAATTTTATTATTTCTACTGATATCCAGGTTTTTCATAGCCGGATTGAGTGACAAATTAGAAGAATATGCCACTTTTGAGGGAATAATTGAAAAGGCTGTTATTACACAGGATGATCTTACCCGAGCTCATGCATATGGTGAGAACTACTTCGACATAGGACACCTTGACGGTACATTTGCAAATTTTATCAGCAAAGCGCCACAAGCAATATTTGCAGCTTTTTTCAGGCCTTTTGCGTGGGAAGGTGATTCTTTACTAATATCTATTGCAGGAATCGAAAACATGATAATATTGCTGTTTTTTATCTTCGTTTTGCTTCAAGCCGGTCCTTTAAAATTAATAACGATTATCAGCAAATCGCCTTCCGCAGCGTTCTGCATTTTGTTTGCATTGATATTTGCCTTTGCCATTGGCGTTTCTACAGCTAACTTCGGAGCACTGGTCAGGCTAAGGATACCTATGTTGCCTTTTCTTGGCATAGCTCTTTTTGTTATCAGTTTTTACTGCCGCCGCCTCAAAAGAATGAAAAACTCAATTCAAATAATACCGCAATAAACATACTAACATGGTTATTAAGTTTTAAAAAATCTTTATTAAAATCAATAAAAAACTAAGATTAAAAATGACAGCTGAAGTTAACATAATATATCTGCTATTCTTATTCCGGCTTTTCCATCCCAGTTCTCCGGTAAACGTGCCGGTTTTTCCATGCCTTCCAAAATATCGTTAATTATTTTTTCAGCTTTTGCAGTATCTTTTCCTGACAGGTGATTTGTCCCTACGTCAATTGTAACCGGCCTTTCAGTATAATTAAGAACAGTAACACACTGCACTCCAAGGTATGTTGTTTCTTCCTGTATAGCCGAACTGTTCGTAATGACCATACGAGACCGGTACATTAAAGAAAGGAAATCCAGGTAGTTGCAGCGGGGCAGAACTGATATGTTTTTACCAAGTATTTTAAGAGCATCAATATTTTCAAGCTTTTCTTTCAATTTATCCGGTAATATCATGTAAATATGATAATTCCGGGAAATTCTGTTAAAAATTTCAAATATTTCTTTTATCAATTCAATATCATCAACACTTAAAGAGATTGAAGGCACAAAAAGAAGATAGCCATTACTTTTTTCCAGTTCTGTCATTATATCATGTTTACTGCTTTCAATTTTTTCCCAGTAGATATTCAGAATATCGGCAAGCAAATTACCTGTAAAATAAATTTTTTGATTATCCATTCCTTCATCACGAAGGTTTTTCATGCCACTATGTTCGCTGACAAAATGGTATTGGCAAAGTACATCAATAACTATCCGGTTAATCTCTTCATCACTGCTAGGGTCAAAGCTTCTGAGCCCGCTGTCAATGTGAGCTAAAGGCATCTTCATTTTAGAAGCAGCTAACGCACATGCCAATGTCATGTTTTCCCAGCCTGTAAGTATGACAATATCAGGGTGTAGTTCTCTTAAAACCTCCTCAAAATCCATCATAGTCTGTGCCGTGCATAATACTTTGTTGCTATCATCAATAAATAATTGACGGTTTATATATGGAAGTTCTATGCCGGCATAATATCCCGGAGGCTGGCGAAAAGCACTGCCAACAATATGACAGATATAATGTTTGATATTCTTATGCTGCCTGCCAATAATATTATCCAGTGAGGCTGTTTTTAACAAATTCTGACCTGTCGCAGAAATACTGAGGATTTTTTTCATCATAACAAAACTTATTTTTTTAAGCTATGATGAAACCCCCATTTTGTATACTTTATTACAGCGGTATGTGTGTTTTAAAAGACATGGGGGTTTCATAAAGCCAATATTTTATTAATTAAGGGAGTTAAACATAAAAAACCCTGAATAGATCAAATTCCCTGTTATAATATTTTCCCTTATATAATATTTTTATCAAATATAGCTATTAATTTTAAGAGCTGATGCTTAACATATAAAAATCCACAATTAGAATTATTTTTGGTAATTTAGCAAAAAAACAATAACTATTATGAGTAAGATAGATGCCAGGATATTGATCATTGATGATGACGAAGACGTATTGGTTGCGGGCAAGCTTTTTTTGAAGCAGCATTTTAAGTCGGTACATATTGAACAAGACCCCAACAATATTCCTATAATGTTAAAGAACGAATCTTATGATGTAATACTGTTGGACATGAATTTTTCTCGTGATGCTACCAGCGGTCAGGAGGGTTTTTACTGGCTTAACAAGATTCTGGAGTTTGATCCCACCATATCGGTGATTCTGATAACTGCTTATGGTGATATAGAGCTTGCGGTTCAGGGTGTCAAGGAGGGTGCTACCAACTTTATGCTTAAGCCGTGGGACAACAAGAAGCTATTAGCCACCATTACAGCTACACTGGAAGTACACCGTTCAAAAAAGGAATTGCAGGATATTCGTACCAAGCATAAGTTTCTGATGGATCAAAGTGACCAGCCTTACAGCAACATTGTAGGTAAATCTAAATCAATGTTTCAAGTTCTTGAAACCGTTAAAAAAGTAGCACCTACCGACGCCAATATACTTATACTTGGTGAAAACGGTACAGGTAAAGAAGTAATAGCAAGGGCGATCCATCGCGCATCGAAACGAAAGGATGAGGTCTTTATAAGCGTTGATCTTGGGGCTATCAGCGAAACGCTTTTTGAAAGCGAATTGTTCGGCTATAAAAAAGGAGCTTTTACCGATGCTAAAGAAGACCGCCCGGGCAGGTTTGAAACTGCAAATAAAGGCACTATCTTCCTGGATGAGATAGGCAACCTCAACCAACCGCTCCAGTCTAAATTGCTAAGTGTGATTCAAAACAGGAAAGTTAACCAGCTTGGATCCGTAAAAGAAACTCCGATAGATGTCAGGCTTATCTGTGCTACAAACATGCCGTTATACCAAATGGTTGAAGAGAACAAGTTTCGCCAGGACTTACTATACAGGATAAACACCGTTGAGCTTCGCTTGCCGCCATTGCGCGAACGTATTGAAGACATACCTTTACTTGTTAATCATTTTCTCCAGATATACTGTAAGAAATATAAAATGCCTAACAAAAGGTTGCATGCATCAACTCTTAAAAGACTTGAAAAGCACAATTGGCCGGGGAATATCAGAGAACTCCAACATGCCGTTGAGAGAGCAGTTATACTTAGCGAAAGTAATGTTTTGGAACCTACCGACTTCTTCCTGTCTCAACCGGATAGACCGGAAGATGAGATTCTCACAACAGATCACAACCTTGAAACTACCGAAAAGATGCTTATTCGTAAAGTTATAGAAAAACACGGAGGCAATATCAGCAAAGCCGCCAAAGAACTTGGTATAACAAGGGCTTCACTATACAGGAGAATAGAAAAATATGAACTTTAGAAATTTCCGACTGACAATAGTATTACGAATCCTGCTTATAATAGCTTCGGCAATACTTCTCATTACCATATTCCGTAAGCCGGAATTTGTAATAAGCTCAATCATCCTGTCAATTGCGATAATTTTTCAAATTGTTGCTCTCGTTAAATACGTTGAAAGAACCAACCGCAAACTCACCACTTTTCTTGATTCTGTTCGCCACAGCGACTTTGTATCTTCTTTTTCCGATCATGGATTAGGAAAAAGCTTTGACGAGCTTAACACGGCCTTTAATGAGGTTATTAACGAGTTCAAAAGAACAAGAGCAGCTAAAGAAGAACATTTTAATTATCTTCAAACGGTAGTACAGCACGTATCAATAGGGATAATAGTATTTGAAAAAAACGGCAAAGTGGATATTTTTAACAATGCTGTCAAATCTTTACTGAAAATAAATAACCTCAGGTTAATAAGTGACCTTAATAAGATTGACTCCAATCTTGCCGATCTTATGAAAAAGATAAAAGCGGGCAGCCGCGAAGTCATCAGGGTATTTGTGGAAGATGAGCTTTTACAACTTTCCGTAAGGGCAACAGAGTTTAGCATGAGGCAAAAAGACTATATGCTCGTATCACTTCAAAACATACACAGTGAACTTGAAGCCAAGGAGATGGACTCGTGGCAAAAGCTTATCAGGGTGCTTACCCATGAAATCATGAATTCCATTACTCCGATTGTATCACTGTCATCCACAGTCAAAGACTTGCTTATTGACCAGGAAACGACCCGCCTGAACAAAAAAATTGAAGAAGATGATGTTGAAACATCCTTAAGTGCATTGAATACAATAGAAAAACGCAGTGAAGGGCTGTTGAATTTTGTGCAGGTTTATCGAAACCTGACAAGAATACCCAAGCCAAACTTCAGGTACTTTGAAGTAGCAGGACTTTTTGACAGAATTGAAAACCTTTTAAAACCCAAATTCCATGAAAGCCGGATAGAGTCCAGGTTTATTGTTATTCCCGGCTCTCTGATGCTTACAGCCGACCCCGATCTTATAGAACAGGTTGTTATCAATCTTGTAATTAATTCAATTCATGCGGTTAAGAATGCAGAAAAACCTAAGATCCTTGTCAGGGCAACACAATTATCACCCCATAAAGTAACTATTAATGTTTTTGATAACGGTCATGGTATCAAACCTGATGTTATGGAAAAGATATTTGTTCCGTTTTTTACTTCCAAAAAAGAAGGCTCGGGAATTGGGTTAAGTCTTTCAAGGGAAATTATGAGGCTGCACAAGGGAAATATAACAGTAAGATCAAAACCCTGGAAAGAGACGGTTTTCACATTGCACTTTTAAAAAGTATTTTCATTTATACCTTTCAGGTACACTTTTATTTAACACTTTTCAAAGTTATTTGTTTTGAAGCCGGAGAATAAATCCTCCCGAACACTTTGTGGTAATTTATCTTTTTTACCACAAAACACATTCACGAATAACATAAAAAGCCTATTCGATAAAAATATTAAAGATTAATTACAACCTACCCCTCCAAACGTGCTCCGCAATTATGACAAAATGCCGCATCGGGCAGATGCTGTATTTCCTCACAATAATTGCAATATTTTTTGAATTCACGCCTCCTGGCAGACCGTGAAATCTCTACCGAAACTATTCCCGTGGGTATGGCTATAATGCTATAACCCATAAGCATAATCATTGTAGCTATGAGTCTCCCCAGGTCTGTCAAAGGCACAATATCACCATAGCCTACCGTAGTAATGGTAATAACAGCCCAATAAATGCTGAAAGGAATGCTATCAAAGCCACTTTCACCTTGTTCAACCACATACATCAATGAACCAAGCATTATTACCAATACGAGTATAAAACCCATAAATATCAATATTTTTCTAAAGCTGGTAGCCAGGGCAGCCAGAAGCATTCTGCTTTCGCGCATAAAATGGAACAGCTTCAGGATACGGTAAACTCTCAGCAAGCGGATAGCACGAATGGTTATAAACGGACGCATTGCAGGAACAACAAACCCGATTATGGAAGGTACAATTGCCAGAAGGTCAACAACGCCCAGGAAGCTTGTCATATACCTGCGTGGATTTGGCGAACAATAAATCCTGAAAATATATTCAACCGTAAATAATATTGTAAAAACAGCTTCAGCGAATAAAATTACAGGCCCATAACTGGCTCTGACCGAATTGATGCTTTCCAGCATAACCGCTACAACACTCAGCAAAATAAGGATAAGCAAAATCTCGTCGAAAACTCTGCCTCCATAGGTGTTGGATTCGAAAATTATCTCATACAACCTTTTCTTACGATCAGACATACGGCGGTATGCCTCTGTTTTTTTAATGTCTTCCATCATTTATTAATGCTAAAAGTCAGAAAAAATTCGTTTGGTATATTGGTTTTATGTGCGATATTCAAATTTAGCCTGTTTCCTCCATTTTTCTCCATAATCGTTTTGCCTGCTCTCTTGTAAAGCTTAATATTTCTTCTTCATCAACGGTTTGCAGCACACGGTCTTTTACTATCAGTTTGCCATCAGAAATAACATGCAAAATATGGTTGGATTTAATGCCAAAGACAAAATGTTTTAAAAAGTTATCTTTGTTTATCGGAGTGGGCGAATCATAATCAAGCACTACCAGGTTATTTTCACCATCTCCTTTAAATCCGTTCTTTTCAATATACCTGTTAATATTCCTGAATCGCCTGTAGGTTTCTGCAAAATCAATATTATCAAAATCCTGCCCGACAAAAAACGATGTTTTTGCGCTACGAAGCATATCGCCATGAACGCCGTCGGTTCCAAGCATAATACGGTTTTCATCCAGCCCATACGAATTAAAATAGCCAGCTTTGTTTTTCAGGTTGCTTTCACTATTTTGAACTACGTATGCACTTGAATTTCTCAACAGTTCCCTCTCAAATTCTTCAATATGCAAACAATGAATCAGCAATGTTTTTGAAGAATTCAATAATCCGTAATCGTTAAGACGTTCAATAATCCTTTTATTGTAATTTTCCAGGCAATGCACCTGGTCAAACATATCTTCAGCAACGTGAATATGGACTCCGGAATTATATTTTTCCATAATTTCCGCTGCTTTTTTAATAGTCTTATTGCCTATCGTAAAAGATGCATGCAATCCAACAAGCCCTTGCCTGCTGTATAAATAGTTATCATTTTCTTCAAGTCCCTGCCGGGCTTTATCGAGTCCATCGCGGTCAGTAACTTCATAACAGAGCAGATGTCCAATACCAATTTTTTCAAAAGCATTTGCTATTACTTCCAGTGAGCCGTTAATAAAGTTTGGCGAGGCATGGTGATCAATAACGAATGTTGCGCCTGCTTTTGCACATGCAATAGCAGTAGCAAGCGCACTTGCTTCGATGGTTTCTTTATCAAGGCATTTATCAAGTGTCCACCATACATATTTAAGCATCTCCGTGAAATTCTCAGGCTTTTTTACAGGTGGCGGCATACCCCTGGCAAGGGCTGAATATACATGTATATGACCTGCTCCGAAAGATTTTGTTATTAGTTTCCCCTTACAATCAATGACCTGATCATTTTTTGATAAACCATGCCCATCAATATCCCCCACAAACTTTACACCTCCCTTTTCGCCCGGTTTAATATATAAATTAGTATCACTAAAATCAAGACTTTCCCAGTCTATAAATGTTGCATTTTTCAAAATAATTGCCATATGGTTATGCTTTTTTTATTATATTTTATTGAAAAAATTTTTTCAAAATTAATAGTTTTAAGTAGTTGTTTTCATTTTTTAAATAAATGTTTTTTGTATTATCACTGCCTGCTTTTAAAATTCAGGCAGGAAGGGGGTAAGAAAGGAGTTGCCAGGTAATTCATCACAAAATATATCACTAAGACGATTAAACCCTGAATTTGTTACAGCTAAAGAAATTAAACAAAACTATTTTAATAATTTTGTAAAAAATTATAACGGTAAAATCTTTTCTCTTCGCAAGGACTCCAAACGCCTGCTAAGAGGTGCCGGTATATAAATCAGTTGCTCATTTTCTCCGCAGCACTCTGCGTAATAATCAAATAAAAAATTACACGGAGATGGAGAGATTAGAGATGCTTCAAAGAAAGCCACATATACTTTAAAATAAAAATAAAGCATATTTGGTCATATTTAACCGAACATATAAACATTTTAAGAAAATGAATAATAATATAGTCAGAATTTATTTAATTGCTGTTCTTATTACAGTTTTTCCTTTTATGTTATTATCTCAAAATAACACTGTTTCCTATAATGAAAAGCATACAACTTTGTTAACTGATACAATAGAAAAATTCGGGCAGGAAAGAGAAGCAGAAAAAATTGAAGCCGGGGCAGGCCGGGAAGTCAAAAAGGAACTACCAAATGTACCTGATTTGCAGGAGGAAGATTTTGTATTGCCCGAAGAGATAATTCGTGAGTCAGATAGAACTAAAGAACGCTTTGAGAGATTTTCATTCGATTTTGATGATATTGCTTTTCGTGTAAATAACATCAATTACTATTACCTGCATGACGGGTTGGATTATAAAGATGAGACGTTTTTGTTTTTTCGTGTAACACATGACCGGCCGATAGCTGAGGTGAGGATATATCCTGAAAAAGAAAGTTTGCCTATAAACGATTTAAGAATTATTCCTTCTGCGGATTTTGATATCATGGATTCGCTTGTTTTTTTGAACAATGAATATCACCGTACGCGTATCAGGTTTAATGATCTGAAACATGTTGAATATCCCAGCTTAATAGTTTCTTTCCGTAATATTGACGATAAAGTTGAGAACCGTGAGATAAAGCTTCATCCATATTATGTTTCATCGGTGTTCTATGACCGTGAGCCTATTGAGCTTTTCGAGAGTGAAGAAAAAACCATTGATTTTCCTGCTAAAAACGTTTTTAATATCCGTGCTACGGGAGATTTAAAAACGACGGGCGATTTTGAATACCGCCTCACAAGGTCGGGTACAAATCTCAGGCTGATAGTCAAAGCACATTCCACAGGCGGGCAGGAGCTGCCTTTATCCCTTGAAACTATCAGCCCATGGGTAAATAAAAAAGGCGAGGTCACACATCAACTGGATACTATATATCTTCAGTTTAACGTTAAGCCCAGCCGCCTGCCTTTTGTTAATATTGATAAAGACCACATCTTTTATGACGATGACCGGAGACGGGGTGAAGAAGTCAGAATGAATTACCTGGGAGATCTGCATCTTAGACAAACATACAGGATAGAAAACCGGCAAGAGCCCGGTGGCATCCTGATAGCCGAGATCCACGTAAGATCATATACCACTGACAATAAAATACTGGCTGAAATAAGACCATATGATTTTCACCGTACTGCTGACGGCTACCTCTATATAAAAGACGGGCAAAGAACTGTAGCGATGACCAATTTCAACATCATTAGCAGGCCCGAAATAAACAAAATAGAAATTATGCGTGAAGGACAGGAGTGGACTTCAAACCTTAACGTTTACCCCGGAGAAAATATTGAAGTCAAAGTTGAAGGAAATGGATTATCAGACGCAGAGATAAAATTTGACGGTTGTCACCAGGAAAAAGACAGCGAGCGTGTAAGCGACAGGGTAAAATTTTATGAAGTCAAAGTACCTGTTGATATTACACGCAAACAAATAATGATATTCTTGAATAACGAAATAACAAGGCACGAACTCAGAGTCCGTGAATATCAAAAACCTGCAGAGCTGGATTTCGTTATGATAAACTATGGCGAGGAGAATATTCCTTTAACAGATGAACATTTCAACAGGCCCGTCTTTTATTCCGAAACCATAAAAGATGTAAATATTGTTTTTGACCCCGACAAAATTGATAAAGAAGGGGATCTCCATGGAAAACAATATCTGAATATTGAAGTCAGGGTAATAGATGAGAACAACAACCTTCTTGATATACAAACTATTACAAATGTATTGGTATGCCCCGGGGAAAGTTCGCCACGTCACCTGTTTTATTCAAAAGATGATTGCAATCAACGTATTATAAGGCTTAATGACCATTTATTGCGAAACACGTACTTGCTGGATGCTTTTTCACAGATCATCGTTACGGTGAAGCACAATGAAAATCGCTATAATACACCTGTCAGTGAAAGAAAAGTAAATATTTTCATTGAACGCAAACGCAGTTTTGACATTATGGTTAGCTTTCCTACCGGCTTGTTGGTCAAGGAGTTTCAACAGAGTGGTATTGGTAATCTTTCGGGTATAAGCACAAGCATACTGGCAGAAATAAGCTTTTATGACCCACAACGAATAGGCCAAAAACGCCCATATAAGATCGGTGCGGGTTTTATTGCGCTTAATGCGTTTAATTTTCGCGAATCTCCGGATATACGACGTGATATAGGAATTGTTATCATCGGTTCAATAGAACCGGTAAGAACAGGTGCTAAATTCAGTTTCCCGATCTATTTAGGAATGGGATACCTGCTGGAACAGGGAGATTTTTTTGCAATTTTCGGGCCGGGGATAAGGTTGCAGTTTTAAGAATATGTATAATGCTAATACTGTTTACTCGTTTATAATTTTATTTTTGAATAAATCATTGATTAAATAAATAACAAATATCAAAAAACAAATCTCTGCCGAGCGGAGCGAGACTACGAACACATATAAAATTAAACATTAAGTGAGTAAATAAATTTCAATTTTCAAAATTTCAATGAACTAAACAAGGCATGTTTTGAATTTTAGAAATTGCGTTTTGGGATTTATTTGTTTTTTTGGGATTTGTTTTTTGGGATTTTCTGCCAAAATATATCAGAAAATGAAATTTAAGACACTAAATGTTACAGCAACGATTTAACTCCTTTATTGAAAAACAAAGCCTGGTACAGTCAAACCAAAAGGTTTTGCTGGCTGTCAGTGGAGGGATAGACTCCGTAGTTATGGCAAATCTTTTTCGTGTTACAGGACTGAACTTTGCAATAGCTCATTGTAATTTCAAATTGCGTGGTGAAGACTCCGATAAAGACGAAGCATTTGTAAAAAATCTTACAGAAGAACTTTCCGTACCTTTTTTCACTGCTTCATTCAACACACTTGAACAATCCGGTGTTTGCGACGAATCCATTCAGATGACAGCCAGGAGGCTGCGATATGAATGGCTTGAGCATATCAGAAAAGAAAATAATTACAACCTGGTTGCAACGGCTCATCATCATGATGATAATATAGAAACCTGGCTTATTAACATTTTGCGGGGAACAGGAATACATGGTTTGCGCGGAATACCTCTAAAAAACAGGAATGTGATCCGGCCTTTGTTGTTCGCAACAAAACAGGATATAAAACAATACGCTGAAAAGCACAAAATCAAGTATCGCACAGATCACAGCAACAAGGAAAATAAATATCTCCGCAACATTTTAAGAAACAATGTAATCCCGGTCTTTGAGAAAATAAACCCCGGCTTCAGGAATAATTTCAAAGAGCTTTTCAAAAACATTGAACTGCCTTACAATTGTTTTTTGGATTATATTGAAGAAACTAAAAAAGAGTTGCTGATTAAGGATAATGAACGATTTATAATACCATTAAAAAAAGTAAAGCAATTAAAACATCCTGCAACAGTGCTTTACGAGTTATTAAAAAAATACGGGTTCAATAAAGACACCATTTATGACATAGTAACATCTTTTGAAAAACAGCCCGGGAAAATGTTTCATGGCAGCGGATACAGCCTGGTAAAAGACCGCGATTGCCTTATTCTATACCCTGAAAAAAAGAATGAACCCCGTGAATCAACACATATATCGGATAAACCCGAACATTACTGCTTGCCTTGTATAACTTTAAAAACCGAAGTGTTTGATGTTACAAGTGATTTAACCTTTCCAAAAAAAGAGCAGTTTGCCTACCTGGATTTTGATAAGCTGCAGTTCCCTTTAAAACTCAGACCCTGGCAAAAAGGAGATACCTTTCAGCCTCTTGGAATGCATGGAAAGAAAAAAGTCAGCGACTTCCTGATCGATAAAAAAGTTTCCATCGACAAGAAAAAAAAAGTATATGTCTTATGCTCCGGGGAAAAAATCGTTTGGGTTGCAGGCTACAGGATTGATGAGCGTTTTAAGATTGATAAGTCAAGCAAAAAGTGTTTTTTTATTAAATTTGCAGTTTAAACTGACAGCGTATTACGGTAAGTTTTCTGTTGAATTGCAACCTTTTATTTGTTAAAACAAACCAGGCATAATAGAGATTTTATAATTTTAATCAGTGATAAATAAATCAGTGATGATCAACCTGGCCCGTATCCTGAAAAAAATCAAACACGTGAAAAAAGACAAAGTTCAAAAAATAACCAGGGATTTATTAATAAAAGCAGAAACACCTATCAAGTTAACATGGTCATTGTTTTTTGTTTTTGCCTTTGTCCGGTTTATTGAATATTTTTCGTTTTCATCACAATATACTGATATCAATTTTTCAAATTATGTTTTTGGTTTACGTTACGATTTTTTATTTGCCGGGCTGATTGGCATTGTTTTAATACTTGTCTTTTTATCATTACCACGCAGGTTTCATAAATCCGCATTTATAGCCACAACCGTTTTTATTGTTATCGCAGCACTGCTGACATGGTCATTATCGGAATATTACATTATTACCCTTATTCCGTTAGACCACTCACTTTTGATATATCCCGTTTCAGATATTTTTTATATTGCGGCATCATCTGCCAGTTTTAGTTTTAATCAAACATTTAAGCTCTTGATTATAATTTTTACAGCACTGGTTTTATCATGGTTATTTGTGAGAAAAATAAATCTGGCTCCAACCTTAAGTTTGTTTGCATTTATGCCATTCCTGGTATTTGTGGTTTTTTTTAATAACATCACCCCTGATATACATAAATATAATCAAAACCACGACTTTTATCAACGTGTAAATAAAACTTCCTACCTTGCAGAACAATTAACACTGAACTATAAAACCCGCGTTCATTATTCAAACTATGACATCCCGCAAATAGCCATGGAGTATCATGATCTGATTGACAATCATGATTTTCATGACCCAAAATTTCCGTTTATGCGAATAAATAACGATAAAGATGTTATAGGCAAATATTTTCGTTTTGGGAACGATAAGCCCAATTTTGTTTTTTTGATCATTGAAAGCTTATCGCGGAATTTTTCCGGTCCGGATGCTTGTTGGGGCAGCTTTACTCCATTTTTGGATTCCCTGGCCAAAAACAGTCTTTACTGGAGTAATTTCCTGGTAACTTCCGAAAGGACATTCAACGTCTTACCCTCTTCATTTGCATCATTACCATATGGTGACAAAGGTTTTATGGCTTTGATTGAAGAGGGTCGATATCCTGATTTTCTTTCGCTGAACAGTTTTTTAAGCCGGGCCGGATACCATAACAACTTTTTTTATGGCGGATGGGCTAATTTTGATTATAAGAAAGTTTTTCTCAAAGAAACAGGTATCGACTTTATCCTTGATGAGACGGGATTCGGCAGTGAATATAAAAAGATCGACAGCCTTGAAGACGGGTTCACCTGGGGCTATCCTGATCATGCTGTCTTTTTGCGTTCTATGGAAATCCTCGATTCTTTTCCTTATCAACCACGTATGGATATTTATTTGACGCTAAGCACGCATGACCCTTTTTTACCACCTTCACCGGAATATTGGGAGAAAATATTTTTTAAGCACCTGAAAAAACTAAATATACCGGAAAAAGAAAGCAGTTTTTACGAACAACGAAAGGCTCAATTCTCTACAATTCTATATACAGACGACGCTATCCGGCAATTATTCAATGATTACAAACAAAGGCCGGGATTTGAGAATACGATCTTTTTTATCTTTGGCGACCATCACATGCCCATGCATGACTTTAATCAAATAGAAAAATACCATGTACCACTGATAATATATTCACCAATGCTTGAAAAATCAAAAATATTTCCTGCCATATCATCTGCTGCCGATATAACTCCTACCATATTAAGTTTAATGAATGAAAATTTTGACCTGGAAACTCCGCAATTGGTACATTGGCTGGGATGCCCGTTAGACACAAGCAATACATTTCAAAGCAAAAAATTTATACCCTTTATGCGTATCAATAGAAATATTGATGAGCTGCTATGGGGAAAATATTTCCTGTCGGAAGGCAGGTTGTTTAAAATTGACAAAGAGATGAACCTCATTCCATATTCAAATAAAAAAACATTATTTAAAATGGAAAAAATGCTTGAATATTTCAAAATCCTTAACGATTATGTATGCAATTCAAACACGATATACAAACCACTAATACAAAACGATTATGATAAAAAGAATTAGTTTTTTTATTGTTTCAGCATTATTTCTTCTTTCCTGCACACAACCCCCTGAAGCACTTCCTCCACCTGAAACAAAAATACTTGGCCATCGTGGCAGTGGTGCTTCATCAATTTCAAATTACCAGGAAAACACTTACCAATCAGTAAAAAATGCATTTCTGAAATTACACGGTGCTGAAATAGATGTGCAATGCAGTAAAGACGGGACAATCTGGTTGTTTCATGACGCCGGGCTTCCAAAAAATGACATGGATCTCTTATGCATACCGGCCTCATCAGATGAAGATCTCATCAAAATGGCAAACAAGGATACACTCTTTACATTGACCAGGCTTGAGGAAATATTTGAGCTGATGATACAAATGGATAAAACACCTGTTGTTTCACTTGATATAAAAGGGCATTTCCCGAATGGCTGTTTTGAAAGTGATAGCGCGCCGCATCATTATTTCGATATGATGTCTCAAAGCCTCAGCAGCTTATTGAATAAATACAATGTCCATAAATATGTAATGGTTGAAACTAATTATACGTACTTTTTGGATAAAATGCTTGCCATAGAGCCTCAAACAGAATGCTTTTTGCTGGGATACAGTAATTTCAGCGAAAGAATGGATGTTGCATTAAGCAATTCATATCACGGCATATCCTATAATTTTAATGACCAAAACCTGGCAAAGGAAGATGTTGAAACTGCCCGGCAAAATGGGTTAAAAATTCAATTGTGGACAATATACAATGAGAAAGATTTTGAACGTGCTATAAGTTTAGCTCCGGATTTCATTCAAACCGGTAATGTAGAGCTCGGACAAGAATTTATTTCTGCTCTTTACCAATAAAACAGTTATATGTCCAAATGTTAATGTAAAAAGATTTGATTAGCCTTAAGACTAAAAAATAATTATAACTTTGTCCTGTTGAGTCATATTAAAGCCCTGCAACCAATGTCATTAAAACAAAAAATACAAAAACAAGCATCTTCATATTTCAGAGAGATAGTTGAAATACGTAATCATTTGCACACCATTCCTGAACTTTCTTTTGAGGAGTATCAGACATCAGCATTTATCTCTTCTGTTCTTGATCGTTACCAGGTACCACATCAATGCGAGGTGGCCAAAACCGGTATTGTCGGGTTAATCAAATTTCGCAATCCTGCAAGTAAGGCCGTAGCATTGCGTGCCGACATGGATGCTCTGCCTTTAACTGAAGATAATGATGTGTCATACCGTTCAAAAAACAAGGGTATTATGCACGCCTGCGGGCATGATGTGCATATGGCTTGTTTGCTGGGAGCGGCAAAGATACTTTCACAGCTTAAGGATGAACTCGAGGGTACCGTTAAGCTGATATTTCAGCCATCAGAAGAATCATATCCTGGCGGGGCAATTGCCATGATAAAGGATGGTGTTTTAAAAAATCCGGCCCCCGATGTTATGTTCGGACAACACGTCTTGCCACAACTTGAAAGTGGTAAGGTGGGCGTAAAAAGCGCAAAATACATGGCATCAACGGATGAGGTCTATATTACAATAAAAGGCAAAGGAGGGCATGCCGCAACACCACACCTTCTGACTGACACGATACTTATCAGCTCTCACATAGTGGTTGCTTTACAGCAAGTGGTCAGCCGCATGGCGAATCCCGCCACTCCAACTGTTTTATCTTTCGGAAAAATTGAAGCAAATGGCAGAAACAATATCATCCCCGACCAGCTTAAGCTGCACGGAACTCTCCGTACTTTTGATGAAAACTGGCGCAAAAAGGCTCATAAAAAAATCAAGGATATTGCAACCAATACCGCCAAAGGGATGGGTGCAACCTGTGTTGTAGATATAAAAAAAGGGTATCCTTTTGTGTTCAACGACTTAAAGTTAACCGATAATTTTCGAAAATATGCTGTCGAATACCTTGGAAAAGACAACGTTGTTGAGCTTGACCTTGCCATGACCGCCGAAGATTTTGCCTATTTCTCCAAAAAGGTTCCTTCCTGCTTTTACAGGCTGGGTATCAGAAATGAAGAAAAAGGCATAACTTCAACTTTACATACCACCACTTTCAACATAGATGAAAAGTCTCTCGAAACAGGGATGGGCCTGATGGCATGGGTCGCAGCGAGAGAGCTGGGCGCAAAGAGCTGAATGCCCCGAAGATTAAGCTTTTTTAATAGAACGCTGATTTACCGCCTTCCATTATCTTAACTTGACGGCTATGCCCTTTGCTCCAGCTCTTTACCTAATGCCCTAAACATCTTTTATCTGTCATTCAATACCCGTGTAATTCTCTGAAAATTATCATATCCCGTATCCAGAAACTCAATGTATTCTTCAACATTGGTATTATATCCTCGCGGCTCTGCCAGCATGTTTTCGTTGTGGTCTAAAATGACGTAATATGGTTGTGTGTTGATGTTATAATTTTCAGCCTGGAACACCCTCCATTTTTGGCCAATGGTACGTATTTTTCTTTCCCTTCCTGTGGCTGTTGATATGAATTGTTCTTCTTCGGGCAGCCTTGTGCGGTCATCGACAAAGAGGGATATTTTGATAAAATTATTTCTCAATCGTTCTGATACTCGTGGGTCGGCCCAGGTGGCGGCTTCCATTTTCCTGCAATTGGCACAGCCAAACCCGGTAAAGTCAAGAAATACGGGTTTTCCTTTTTTACGGGCAAATGCCATTCCTTCATCATAATCGGTAAAAGCCATCAGTCCGTGCGGACCTTCATAAACACTCTCTCCTTCATAAACTATTTGTGCCACACCGGTCAGAGCAGGAGGCTGTGATATATTAAAACTTTGGGTAGTCATGGGCGGCAAAAAAGAGCTGACCGTTCTCAGCGGTGCACCCCAAAGACCCGGCAGCAGGTAAAAAACAAAAGCAAAAGATGCAATTGCAAGAAATAACCGGGGCACAGACAAATGTTCCAGCTTGCTGTCGTGTGCAAACCTGATCACACCTATCAAATAAAGTCCCAGCAAAATGAAGACAGCTATCCAGATCACGATAAACCCTTCCCTGCTAAGGATATTCCATTGCCCGACAGCATCGGCTACAGCAAAAAATTTAAGTGAGAAGGCGAGCACTATAAATCCCAGCACTACTTTTACTGCATTCATCCATCCTCCTGATTTGGGGAGCGACTTCAGGGCAGTAGGAAATATTGCAAACAAGGTAAAAGGTATTGCTAAAGCCAAAGAAAAACCGGTCATCCCTAGTGCAGGTGCCAACACGTTGCGGCTCAAGGCTGCTTCAACCAGCAAAGTGCCTACTATCGGGCCGGTGCAGGAAAACGTTACAAGCACAAATATTAACCCCATCAGTAAAACTCCGGCAAGGCCGCCGGTTTGATCAGCCTTGCTGTCGAGCCTGTTAGTCCAGCTTGAAGGCAACTGCAATTCAAAAGCCCCGAAAAAAGCAGCAGCAAAAAAGAGAAGCAAGGCAAAGAAAAACAGGTTGAAACCGGGGCTCGTAGCAGCCGCATTGAGCCGGTCGGCACCAAACAAAACAGAAACAGCTATGCCTATAACAACATAAATAAAAATTATGGAAAATCCGTAAAACAATGCATCCCTGAACGCTTTTGAACGTTTACCTGCATTACGCAGGAAAAAGCTAACTGTTAAAGGTATCATCGGGAAAACACAGGGTGTTAGCAGAGCCAGCAGCCCACCCATGAAGCCCAAAATGAAATTCCACCATACAGAGCCTTCCGGCTCAGTATCGTCAACCTCATAGTAAATATCCTCAATATAAGCTTCCTCTTCAAATTCTTCTATTGTATCAATATCATATTCCGGCTCCGGTTTGTCAGGTTCGTCAAGTTTATCTGCTTTTTCCTCTTCAGGCTCCGGATGCGGCGCTTCAGCTATTTTATCCGTATCTTTTGCCCCCTTAAGCATGAAAGAAAAATCGAGATAATCGGGAGGTAAACACTGAGTATCATCACAGGCCATATAAACCAGTTCTCCCCTGACATTGACAGGTTCAGCGGAAATAACCTCTACGACCTGCCTGATAGCAACACTGCCCGAAAACATTGGAACATCCATGTTGAAATTAGGATCATACTTTACATCAGGAGACGGATGCTCTAATCCGTCAATGAACTTGTAATCATCACTCTCCTTAAATTCTATGCTTGTAGCAACAGGTCCGCCCGGCTCAAGGTCAAATCCGTATATTGACCAACCATCATGGATAACAGCCGTAAAAACAAGCTCATAACGGTTATCTTCGAGCTTTTCCTTTGAAAAATTCCACCTGACAGGATCCAATATCTGGGAATGTAGATTACCGGTGAAAAGCACCAGGAAAAAAAGAATACCTGCATTTGAAAAAATTCGTTTTATGTTCATTTTTTAAGTTTTTGGTGACGGGTAACGAGTAACGGGTCAAAAATCAATGCAATGATAAACTACCCGTTACTTGTTAAGAATAACTATTCATTGACAATTCCTTATTATACTATTTCTTCAATAATATCCTGATCAATA
>PWZB01000007.1 GCA_003567625.1 Bacteroidales bacterium
TAAAATTTTTGTATATGAATTAAAAAATAATTTGTATAATTGCTTACTTTTTCAGCACAGATTTAAAAGGGTTCTGATTTGTGTTTGAAAAAAATAAAAAAACTAATTTTTAGAACCCACCATAAAGGCATATTCACAATATTTAAAAACAAATCATTATGAAAAAACAAATCATCATAGCGTCAATCTTTTTTACAACAGCCTTATTTATGGCTTCTTGCAGAAACAACACCAACGAAAAGTCCAATGAAAATACCACCGAAGAAGTGAAAACGGCAATGTATCAATGCCCTATGAAATGCGAAGGTGAAAAAATGTATGAAGAACAGGGAACTTGTCCGGTTTGTAAAATGGATTTGGAGCTTGTATCTAAAGAGAACGAACACAAACATCATAATCATTAATAAATGTTTCTGAATGCCATCATAAAATTCTTCCTTGAAAACAAGCTCGTTACCACACTTCTGTTGGTTTTGTTTGTGGGTTGGGGTGTTGTAACAGCACCATTCAATTGGGATGTGGGTTTCTTACCAAGAGACCCTGTTCCTGTGGATGCTATTCCTGATATTGGCGAAAATCAGCAAATCGTTTTCACGGAATGGATGGGCAGAAGTCCGCAGGATGTGGAAGACCAAATCACTTATCCGCTTACCACTGCATTATTAGGATTGCCAGGAGTAACTTCTGTGCGAAGCACTTCAATGTTTGGGCTTTCTTTTATCGCTATCATTTTTAATGAAGATGTAGAATATTATTGGAGCAGGACAAGGGTGTTGGAAAAGTTGAATTCCCTTTCTGCTGATATGTTACCCGAAGGCGTTTCGCCAACGTTGGGTCCTGATGCAACTGCATTAGGCCAGGTGTTTTGGTTTACATTGGAAGGCAGGGACGAAAATGGTAAACCTGCGGGCGGTTGGGATTTGCACGAACTCAGAACCATTCAGGATTATTATGTGCGGTATGCCCTTACTTCTGCCGAAGGAGTTTCAGAAGTAGCATCCATTGGCGGTTTTGTAAAAGAATATCAGGTTGACCTTGACCCTGTGGCACTGAAAGCCCACAATGTGAGTATGATGATGGTGATGGAAGCCATCAGAAATAGCAATCTCGATATTGGTGCAAATACAGTAGAAATGAATTTGGTTGAATACTATGTTCGTGGATTAGGCTATGTGAAAAATTTACAAGACATTGAGCAAGCAGTTGTAAAAGTTACGGATAACATACCAATTCGAATTCGTGATATTGCCAAAGTGAACATTGGTCCAGCACCTCGTGGACACAGTGGTTTTTTGGACAAAGGCGGGGTGGAAGCTGTGGGCGGTGTTGTGATTGCTCGCTACGGAGACAACCCATTAAAAACTATTCAGAACGTTAAAGACAAAATCAAAGAAATTAGTCCGGGTTTACCCTCTAAAACACTTGAAGACGGGACAGTTTCAAAAGTTACCATTGTTCCTTTTTACGACCGAACCGAATTAATATACGAAACGCTCGGCACGCTCAATGAAGCCATCAGTCTGCAAATTCTCATAACCATTATTGTCATTATCATTATGGTGTTTCATTTGCGAGCATCACTAATGATTTCAGCACTGTTGCCACTTGCCGTATTGATGTGTTTCATAATGATGAAATATTTTAATGTGGATGCCAATATAGTGGCTCTTTCAGGTATTGCGATTGCGATAGGAACGATGGTAGATTTAGGTATTATTCTCAGTGAAAATATTCTCCGGCACACCGATGAAGCACCACCTGAACAACCACTGATTACAACGGTTTATAATGCTTCCACTGAAGTTTCATCTGCTATTCTTACAGCTGTTACAACCACAATTGTGAGTTTTCTCCCTGTGTTTACCTTACAGGCTGCCGAAGGAAAACTTTTTGGCCCTTTGGCATTCACCAAAACCTTTGCATTGGTTGCTGCATTAATCATCACCCTCTTTATGATGCCCGCTTTTGCTCATTGGTTGTTTTCGTTAAAAACCACCCGAAAATCATATCGTGTAGCACTGAATTTCATTTTATTAGTTGCAGGAACTGTTATTTTATGGTGGTCAGTTTGGGCAGGGGTTGTGCTTATACTTTTAGGAGTAAATAACATCATTGGAAATCTTGCCCAACAAAATAAGTTTCCATCTGCCAAAATCAATGCGTTTTATAATCGTTATCAAAATACGATAACCATTGCAATAATAACCATATCGGTATCGTGGTTGCTCGCACAAGAATGGATGCCTTTAGGTGTTACAAATAGTTTACTGATTAATTTTCTCTTCATTATTCTAATACTAGGAGTTGTTTTAGGTGGTTTCAAACTTTTCATCAAGTACTACCCCAATATTTTGAATTGGTGTTTGGAACATAAAAAAACCTTCCTGCTTATTCCTGTACTTATCATTCTACTTGGTGTTAATATCTGGCTGGGCTTCGATAAGGTTTTCGGATTCATTCCAAAGGCAACTGAAAAAATAGGTTGGAACATACAGACAACTTCGGTTTGGAGTTCTCTTTCTCATACTTTTCCCGGATTGGAAAAAGAGTTTATGCCTTCTTTAGATGAAGGTTCGTTCTTACTGATGCCTACTTCAATGCCACATTCAGGAGTTCAAGCCAATTTGCAATATGTGCAGCAATTGGATATGCGGGTTCAAGCAATTCCAGAAGTGGCTATGGTGGTTGGAAAAGCTGGAAGGGTAGAAAGTGCCTTAGACCCTGCTCCTGTTTCAATGTTTGAAAACATCATCCTTTATAAAACGGAATATATCAATGATGAAAATGGTTATCCGCTAAGGTTTAAAGTTGATAAAGAAGGTGATTTTCTAAAAGATGAAAAAGGTGAACTCATACCCGATAAAAATGGTCAATATTTCCGTCAATGGCGTGACCATATCAAAACACCTGATGATATTTGGAATGAAATCGTTAATGCTACCAATGATATTCCAGGCGTTACATCAGCCCCAAAGTTACAACCTATAGAAACCCGTTTGGTGATGCTTCAAACAGGGATGCGAGCACCAATGGGATTAAAAGTTTTTGGTCCCGATTTGAAAAGCATTGAAGAATTCAGTCTGAAAATTGAGCAGTTGCTTAAGGAAGTGCCATCGGTAAAACCCGAAGCAGTGTATGCTGACCGAAGTTTAGGCAAGCCCTATCTCGAAATTGACATTGACAGAATCGCCATTGCAAGATATGGACTAAATATAGCCGATGTTCAAATGTATTTGGAAGTTGCTTTAGGCGGAATGCCATTAACAACCACTGTTGAAGGAAGAGAGCGCTATAACATCCGAGCAAGATATGCAAGAGAATGGCGGGACAATCCCGAAGTAATGAAAAAGGTTTTAATTCCAACACCAACAGGACAACAAATCCCCTTGGGTGAATTGGCTGTAATCGAATACCGACCCGGGCCAATGATGATTCGTAGTGAAAACTCTTTTTTGGTGGGCTATGTGCTTTTAGATAAAAAAGATGGTTATTCGGAAGTTACCGTAGTTGAAGATGCAGACAATTTCCTGAAAGAAAAAATCGCTTCGGGTGTATTGAAAGTGCCACCGGGTGTTAGCTATCAGTTTTCCGGAAGTTATGAAAATCAGGTAAGGGCTGAAAAGCGATTGGCAATTGTAGTGCCTTTAGTGCTGGCGGTTATATTTCTTATCTTATATTTTCAATTCCGTTCCACTGCCACATCACTAATGATATTTTCTGCAATTGCTTTGGCTTTTGCTGGTGGTTTCATAATGCTTTGGTTGTATAGCGAAAGTTGGTTTATAGATTTCTCCCTTTTCGGAACCAATATGCGGGAACTATTCCAAATGAAAACTTATAACCTGAGTGTAGCTGTTTGGGTGGGATTTATTGCCTTATTCGGAATTGCTACGGATGACGGAGTAGTCATTTCAACTTATCTGATGCAAAGCTTCAAAAAACACAAGCCCGAAAATATAAAAGAAGTTAGGAAAGCAGTTTTAGAAGCAGGTATGAAAAGAGTAAGACCCTGTTTAATGACCACCGCAACTACATTATTGGCATTATTGCCCATTTTGACTTCAACCGGACGTGGAGCAGATATAATGACACCAATGGCAATACCAGCTTTTGGCGGTATGACGGTTGCATTGATTACTTTGTTTGTAGTTCCTGTTTTGTATGCTGCTCGGGAAGAATATTTAATCAAAAGAGAATCAAAATGAAAATTAGAATAACATATATATTTCTTCTATTTCTCTTTGCATTCAATGCAAATGGTCAGACTTTAGATGATTACATAATTATTGCAGCAGAAAATAATCCGAATTTAAAATCCAAATATTTTCAATATCAGGCAGCATTAGAAAGAGTACCACAAGTAGGTTCACTCCCTGACCCACAACTTTCTTTTGGTTTTTTTGTGATGCCAATGGAACGTTATATGGGCAATCAGGTTGCTGAAATTTCATTAATGCAAATGTTCCCTTGGTTTGGAACTTTAGGAGCAGCCAAAAATGAAATGACTTTTATGGCAAAGGCAAAATTTGAAGAATTTAATGAAAGCAAATCTATGCTGTTTTATGAAGTTCGGGCGAATTGGTATGCCTTGCAATTATTAGAAAAGGAAATAGCCATCACCAAAGAAAATATAGAACTACTAAAAACAATGGAACAAATTGCTCTTACAAGATTTAAAAGTGGTGGGCAAAGCAGCAATAATTCAGGCAGTTCTGGAAATGTGAGAAGTTCAGGCAATCAGAATTCCAACAATTCGAGCAACGGAATGGGTAGAATGAATATGCAGGGTCAATCAACAACAGGAAACCCATCTTCCCGAAGTATGCCCCAAATGGGAGAAATGGACAATATGGGCAGTAGTGGTAGTATGATTGATGTGTTACGTGTGCAGATGGAGATTAACGAACTACAAAACAATCTTGCATTATTGGAAGATAGCAAAATTCCACTTACAGCCCGATTTAATCAATTGCTCAACCGAGATAAAATTGAACCTGTAATATTCTCAGATTCCATAATGGCTGCAACAATTCCGATTTCACTCAATGAAATTCCTGACAGTATCAAAAATAATAACCCAATGTTGAAAATGTTGGAACAAGAAGAATCCGCATATATTGCACAAGGTAAAATGAATCAGAAAATGGGTTTGCCGATGATTGGTGTAGGATTGCAATACGATATTTTTCAACCGAGAGCAAATAGCGAAAGTATGATGAATGGGCGAAATATGTTGATGCCAATGGCAACTGTTACTATTCCGCTTTGGCGAAAAAAATACACGGCATCTGTTCGTGAATCGGATTTTATGCGTCAATCGGTGATTGAACAAAAACAAGATGTAAGCAACCAATTGATGGTGAATTATGAAGACGTATTAAAAGATTTTAAAGATGCCGACCGCAGGGTGAAATTATATCAAGACCAAACATCTTTGGCAAATCAGGCACTAAACATTTTGATTGTGCAATACACCACCGAAGGTAGCAACTTTGAAGAAGTATTGAGAATGCAACAACAACTTTTGGATTATCGCTTAAAATATTTAGACGCACTCATTGATGGGAATATAGCTGTGGCTATGATGGAAAGATTGATGGGGAGATAATTTACTGATGGTTTGATGGTAAAATGGTGAGATGGTTTGATTAATGTTTGATGGAGTAATGGATTGAATGAAAACAAAATATTATGGCGAAAAGGAATGAGGTTTTAGAGTTGTCGTTTGAGTTTGCACTACAAATCATAGAATTTAGTGAATTATTGGAGGAGAAAAAGAAATATGTGATTGCAAAACAACTTTTGAGAAGCGGAACCTCGCCTTGTGCAAATATCAGAGAAGCACAGAATGCTTCCAGCAGAAGGGATTTTATACATAAATGTATAATAGCTTTGAAAGAAGCAGACGAAACAGAATACTGGCTGTTGTTGTGTAGTAAGAGTAAGAACTACCCTGACCCGGGTCATCTAATTAAGAATGTTTTGTCCCTAAAGAAATTATTGATAAAAATTATCGCTTCATCTAAAAGAAATGAAAATGAAAAAATCTAAAGTAAAAATATTTTTGTTGGTGGTGTTAATTCTCGCAATCGGTTTTATTATCGGAAGATATATGTTACCATCGAATCAAACCATCAAACCATCTCATCATCAAACCATCTCATCATCAGAACATCAAGATTACACTTGTTCAATGCACCCACAAATCAGACAGAACGAACCTGGAAAATGTCCCATTTGCGGAATGGATTTAATACCTTTAACTCAAAAAACTGAAAAAGGTGAGAGCAATCCTTATGTGCATACAATGTCTCCTGAGGCTATTGCTTTGGCAAATGTGCAAACCCAAAAGGTGAAAATCGTTTCGCCTGAACACGAAATTTATCTCACGGGCAAAGTCGCTGTAAACGAACAAAAATTAGCAGTTATTACCGCAAATTATTCAGGAAGAATTGAAAAACTGTTTATAGACTTCACAGGGCAAACTGTCAGCAAAGGGCAAAAATTGGCAAGCATATATTCCCCCGAATTGGTAACTGCCCAAAAAGAATTAATCGAAGCTTCAAAATTTAAAGAGACAAATTCTGCTCTTTACAATGCCTCAAAGGAAAAATTACGTTTATGGAAAATTAGTGAAACACAAATCATTGAAATTGAAAATAGCGGAGTTGTCCTTACTGAATTTGATGTTTATGCAGACCAATCAGGTATTGTAATCAGAAGGGATATAGCAAAAGGTGATTATGTAAATAAAGGAACTGTCCTTTTTGAAATTGCAGATTTAAGTAAAGTATGGATATTATTAGATGCTTACGAAAGTGATTTGCCGTTTATGAAAATTGGTCAGAAAATTACAATTACCCTTGCATCCATTCCGGGAAAAGAATTCACAACTTACATTTCTTTTATTGACCCATTAATCAATTCACAAACAAGAACCGCAGCAGTGAGAGCAGAATTAAACAACCCTCAACAAATTCTCAAGCCCGAAATGTTTGTGAAGGGTAAAATCAAAGCAAGTTTGTCAGTCAGTGGAAAATCTATTGCAATTCCAAAAACATCACTTCTTTGGACAGGAAAACGCTCTGTTGTGTATGTGAAAGTTCCTAATGCAGAATTTCCTGCATTTGAATTGAGAGAAATCACCTTAGGTGCTTCTTTAGGTGAGTATTATATTGTTGAAAGCGGTTTAACAGAAGGCGAAGAAATTGTTACAAATGGCGTATTTGCCATTGACGGAGCGGCACAACTAAGCGGCAACTACAGTATGATGAACAGACCCGTGGACAATACTATAGCCATTCCCGAAAAATTCACCACTCAATTGACAGCATTTATGAATCAATACTTTGAACTGAAAAACAGTTTGGTTAAAAGTGATTTCGAACTGACACAATCTAACACCAAGAAACTTGAAACCATTCTTAACAAAATTGACATGAAGATACTTGATGAAGATGCTCATTCAGTTTGGATGGAGCAATATTCTAAGCTAAAAAAAGACATAGGTCAGTTACAAACAGCTAAAGACATTGAAAAACAACGAGAATTGTTTTCAGCACTTTCAAACCACATCATTGAAACCGTTGAAACTTTTGGGCTAAAAATTGAGACCGTGTATGTAGCATATTGTCCAATGGCATTAGGTGACAAAGGAGCATATTGGCTTAGTGAAATTGAAGAAATCAACAACCCCTATTTCGGTGATAAAATGCTGAGATGTGGAGAAGTGAAAAAGAAAATTAAACCTAAAGGAAAGCAAGAAATAAAAACAAATCAACCACAAGGGCATCAGCATTAAGCCATCGCTATTTGCAAGCACATTGCCAAAGCCGCACAAGCCAACCCGGCAGACCAAAGCTTTGTCAAAGAGCTTGCAAAGCCAACGCAGAGAAAAATTGTTTTTAAAAAATTTCCCGACCCTTAAAAAATAAATAACGCAACTCACAGCCAAAAGACAATAACACGAAA
>PWZB01000111.1 GCA_003567625.1 Bacteroidales bacterium
CGTTCGGCTCATATGGATGGAGCGGAGAAGCCAGAAAAATGATAAATACAAACCTGGAAAATCTGAAACTTCAGGTTGTTGATGAGGGTGTTTTTGCAAAATTTTCGCCCGATGAGGAAGAACTGAAAAAATGTTTTGATTACGGAAAAAAAATAGGGGAAAAGATCAGGGAGATAACAGGCTGACTTATGCGAATGAAGTGTAGCCCCGTGTTTTTGTTGATTAAAGTGCTGACAGCTTGTAACCTTCTTGAATAGCCCGGCACACAAAAGAAATAATATGTTTTTGTATGTATCGTTTGGGAAAAAATAATGATATTTGAAAATAATATTTTATAAAGAGTTTTGGTTAAGTAAGTAATTGCTCATTTATTGCCTTGCAATAATAGTTTGTTATTTAATGAGATATTTGAATTTTATAGTGATAGGTATTATTCTGTTGGGCCTGGTTTCATGCTTTCCCATACAGCGGTTGGCACGTGAATTTAACGAACATAAGCATAATAAAGTGGTTCTGTTGATCCCGCCATCCGAATCTGATATATTCTCTTTCTATTATCCGGCGGACCCTTATAAATATGATTTTAGTGATTCAATTTATGATTTGAATGATAGCCGGTTTTTGCACCATATTCCGGATTCAGTGGTGGTTGATCTGTTTATGAGAGGTTTAACAAACAGGCTTGATCAATATAATATCAGGTATCTGATCCCGGATACAAACCACGTGGTTTTGCAAAAGAACGAAAAAGCTTATATGTTTTCAGTGGCACAGATGGAAATGCTGGAATACATCGATACGGCTACAATAAGAGCAGATTCTGTTTATCTTAAAATACCAGGCGAAAAATATGCATATATTTATTCTGCATCTGAAGTTGAAGAGATTGATTTTCCCGATACCGATGAAAAAATAAGTGATCTTGACAGAGCTGAATATGTCCGCGAGTATAGCCGTACAAATGTTGAAGCTAACTCATGGCTGGAATTTACCGAGTTGGAAAAGCCCGGTAAACCAATGCAGGTACTTTTCAGTATGCAATATACCAGTGATATGATTGACGGATACTTTTTTATTGAATATCCCGAAAAAGAAGTTAAATATTCGCAGCAATCATACATGATCTTTATTAATGATGTTCTTGACCTGGTTTATTTTTCCGGATATAAAAATGGTGAGTACATAGCCGACCATTTGTTTAACCTCTTTCTTGAAGAAAGGCTTGGAGAAGAAGATATAGACCATTACTACAAATATAATCCTTTCAGGAATATAGCACAAAAAGCAAATGATGACAGGTTTATCATTATGGAGCCTTGATTGGACGCTTTCCTGTATATTATTGCTAATCTGATTTATTTATATACTATAGTTGAGTGTGACGGGTGACCGGTAATCAGTAATTGTTAATCGGTAATCAGTAATCGGTAATCGGTAATCGGTAATCGGTAATCGGTAATCGGTAATCGGGTTATCTGTATCGGGTATAAGGCGTAATGTCCTGTGAGACAAAATCTTTTTTCAGATATTTGTAATAACCTGCAATTGCTATCATTGCTGCATTGTCAGTGCAATATTCAAAAGGGGGGATGAATACTTGCCAACCCAGTTTTTTTTGTTCTTCATATAAAGCTTTTCGCAGATTTGAGTTGGCCGAAACGCCACCTGCAATTGCTATTTGTTTTATTTTTGTTTTGGCTGATGCCTTTCTCAGCTTTTTCATTAATATTTCCACAATAGCGTGTTGTATTGATGCACAAAGATCATGCTTGTTGTTTTTAATATAGGTTGGTTCTTTCTTGAGATTGTCGCGCAAAAAGTAAAGGATTGAGGTTTTAAGTCCTCTGAAACTGTAGTCAAGGCCGGGGATTTTAGGATGAGGGAATGAAAATCTTTTTGGATTGCCTTTTTTGGCATATTTATCAATTAACGGGCCTCCGGGATAAGGCAGCCCCATAATTTTGGCAGCTTTATCAAAAGCTTCACCTGCAGCATCATCAATGGTTTGCCCGATGACCTCAAAATCGTAATGGCTTTTTACCAAAACAATCTGTGTGTGACCTCCCGAAACGGTCAAACATAAAAAAGGAAACTCCGGAAATTGTTTTTTACCCTCGGTTTCAATAAAATGAACTAAAATATGTGCGTGCATATGATCAACTTCCACAAGAGGTATATTTAGCGCCAATGCGAAAGCCTTTGAAAATGATGAGCCGACCAAAAGCGAGCCCAGCAAACCGGGACCGGCAGTGAAAGCTGTTGCGCTTATATCTTTTTTTTGTATCTTTGCAATATGCAACGCCTGGTCAACTACGGGTATGATGCTTTGCTGATGAGCCCTCGAAGCAAGTTCAGGTACTACTCCGCCAAAATTTCTATGTACCGCCTGATTTGCGGTAACATTGGCAAGAATTTTGCGATTATTTATTATGGCAGCGGATGTATCGTCACAGGATGATTCAATCCCTAAAATAATTGTTTTCATTACAAAACTTTTACCCTAACCAAGCGTTTAAATATACGAAAGAGCAAAGTTACCAAAAAATGAGAAAAAAAATATTGCTCACCATAGTAATAGTCGTTGTACTGCTGCCTGTATCTTTATACATGGTACTAAGAAGCAACTATGTGCAAAATTACCTGGTGCAAAAAGTTGCAACTTATTTTAGCAATGAACTTGAAACCGAAGTTAAAGTTGGTGGAGTTGATGTTACTTTTTTTATGAATATAGTCCTTGAGGAAGTAACTGTTAAGGATCGTTATAATGAACCTTTGATTTATGTTGACAGATTGGTTTTTAATACAGGTCGTTTTTCATTCAGAAAACGCTTCTTTACAATAAAAAAGCTATCTTTTGAGAATGCAAATATCAATCTTGTCAAATATCTTGATGACGATACATATAATTTTCAGTTTTTGATTGATTACTTTTCGCCTGAAATCAAAAAAGAAGATCCTAAACCGTGGGACATTACATGCAAGTCATTTGAATTTAAAAACAGTGATTTTGTGCTGCTTGACATGAATCGCGAGTTTAATAACCGGCAGTTTGATCCGGGAAATATTTCTATGAGCAGTTTAAACCTTGATATATCTGATATTTATTTTAAAAAAGACACACTGACTATTGCAATTGAACATTTTTCCTTTATCGAATCCAGTGGTTTTGAACTTACGGATTTTTCCGGTGATGTTTGTCTAAGCGAAAAAGGGAGTTCAATTACCAATATGGCGCTGAAAACAAATTATTCTCAGCTTCATATGGATGCTGTTGTGGATTACGATAGCCCTGATGATTTTAAAAACTTTGCTGAGAAAGTTTCTTTTGATTTTGATTTTAAACCATCCTATTTTGGATTTACTGATATTGGAGTATTTCTGGAAGAATTTGCTGGGAAAGATGAAAAAGTGTTAATGAAAGGTAGCCTGGAAGGCAGATTTTCAAACTTCAGAGGGAGGGATTTCCTGCTTGCATTTGGACAGGCAACGGTTTTAGATGGTAATTTCTTCGTCACAGGTTTACCCAAATATGATAATACCTTTCTTAACCTTTCAGTAAACGAATTTCGTACAATAAGAAAAGATATTGATAGGTTTACTGAAGTTGCCGACATCAAAACCATTGATAATCAATTATATAATTACCTGGTTAATCTGGGTAATATGCATTTTACCGGTAATCTTACAGGTTTTCTTAATGATTTTGTCGCATATGGAAATTTATATACAGATATAGGTGTAATAAAATCTGATATTGCTTTATACGATGATGATGTTTCCGGTGAAATAGGATACCGTGGTTCATTGGCAACACAAAGTTTTGATATGGGAAAGTTTTTGGATCAACAAACAGAATTGGGTAAAGTAGATTTTGATTTTTTTGTTGAAGGTTCCGGGATTACATTCGAAACTGCCGTTATGGAGCTGGAGGGTATAGTTGATAAAATCACGCTTATGGATTACAGTTATAGGAATATAGATTTGTCAGCTAATCTTATCAATAAAAGATTTAATGGTTCTTTTTTAGTTGGTGACCCGAATGTTAACATTGATTTTGCCGGCATTATTGACTTTCGTGAATCTCCTTATCATTTCGACTTTTATACTGAAATAAATGATGCCAATCTTACCAATTTGAATATTTATCAACGCGATAGTCTCTTTAATTCTATAATATCATCGAATCTAAGCCTTAATATAAAGGCTACCAGCTTTGATGACGTGGCGGGAGATATTATTGTTAAAAATACAATATATACCGAAGCATCTATTGATGAAGATACTGTAAATACATATAATTTTGATAATATATTTATTTCCAATTATATAGACGAAAAACTTAGAAAAAATTTAAGAATTAACTCCGGTATAGTAGATGTAAATATTAACGGTGATATAAAGTTTGAATATTTTGCAAACTCCGTAAATAGCTTTTTGGCTTCATTTATGCCATCATGGTATGCATCCCGGCCCGACACATTAGATCAAAGTCACAGAATGGATTTTGACTACCTGGTAGAAATAAAAGATGTAACCCCTGTTACGGATCTTTTTATGCCCGGATTATCAGTGGCAGAAGGTGCAAAATTCGAAGGTTATTTTAAAAATAATTCCAATGAATTGTTGATCAAAGGCAATATCCCTGAAATCGTATATAATAATAATATCTTCCATGATTTTGAAATTGCAGGAAGTCGTGATGATGGAAAATATGTTTTAGAAACAGGATGCAGCAGGTTGATGCTTTCAGACACTATATGGCTCGATAATCTCAAATTAGTTAATTCCATGGCTAATGATTCCCTGGTGACATTGCTTAAATGGAAAAATGATGACCGCAAAATAAAAAATGAAGGGTGGATTGAAAGCGTTGCAAAATTTTACAATCCTCATCGCTTTGATTTGAAAATTTTGCCCTCGGAAGTCTTTATCAATGATTCTCTGTGGCAGGTAAATTTGGACCATCTTATTCAAATTGATTCAGCTCGCTACAACGTTGATAATTTCATGGTCTACAAAAAGAACGAGTATATTATGATTGATGGAAAAATATCAAAAAATCCTGAAGATGAGCTGTTATTGGGTTTAAAAGATTTTGATATTGCTAATTTTGATTGGTTTTTTGAAAGGAATAATTTAAGTTTTGACGGGCTGTTCAGTGGTGATATTACCATATCCAATTTGTTTGGAACGCCTAATGTTTTGGCAGATGCTGAAATTGTGGATTTTGGCTTTAATAATGATCACCTAGGCAACTTATTATTATCAACAAAATATGATCATGATATTAAGGGGTTTGAAGTGTTGGTGGAAGTGGTATATTTTGGTAATATCGGATATAATAAGCCGATAGTTGGTTCGGGTTTTTATTATCCTGAACGTGAAGGTGATAATTTCGACCTTGATTTCAAAATCGAAAACCTGAAAATGTCTATATTCGGAAGGTACCTGGAGGGTTTTGCGCAAAATTTTCGTGGCATGGCTTCAGGTAACCTTCGATTGGAGGGGCCTGCAGAATCTCCCGAGCTGACGGGCAGAGTCAGGCTTGCACGTACTGGATTCAGAGTGGATTATTTAAATACAAGCTATACTTTTGCTCATGAAGTAGAAATAGGCAAGAATTATTTTGCCTTTGAAAATATGGTTATAAATGATACCATTGGTAACAGGGCAAGAGCAACGGGCCGTGTTTATCATGAAAACTTCAGAGATTTTGCCCTGGATATAGAGATATTGCCTGATAACCTGGTATTACTCAATACTACTTCAGCCGCCAACGAAGGCTATTATGGAAGCGCTTTTGCAACAGGGCGGGCACATATTCACGGCCCTGTTGATAATATCGTAATGGATATAGCTGCCAGAACAAACAGAGGCACCCGGTTCTTCCTTCCGCTCACTCACAGGGGGGAACTGACAGAGTCGACTTTTATATCATTTGTGTCTAATAATAATGATACTTTGCATGTCGAAGATGAAATAGAACATATTTCAAAAATATCAGGCCTTACTTTGAATTTTGATTTTGAAGTTACGCCTGATGCAGAAGTTCAGATTATTTTCGATTCACAAATTGGTGATATAATTCGTGGGCGAGGATATGGGAACCTTAGCCTGGAAATCACTTCACAAGGCTCTTTCAATATGTATGGTAATTATACACTGGAGGAAGGCGATTACCTGTTTACCCTCCAAAATATGTTCAATAAACGCTTTCGCATTGAACAGGGCAGCACTATCACCTGGACAGGCGATCCTGTTGACGCTGAAATTGACCTTAAGGCAATGTATCGTGTAAGGACCGCTTTATATGACCTTGTGATGGAAGTCGATACCTCAGATGTTTACAGGCGAAGAGTACCCGTTGATGTTGTGCTTGAAATGAAAGATGAACTGTTCAACCCTGATATAACATTTAATATTAATTTGCCGCAAAGCGATGAAGCAACACGCGAAATGGTTGAAAGACTTATAACCACTGAACAGGAAATGAACAGACAGATATTCTCCCTGCTGGTGCTGAACAGGTTTATGCCGACACACCCTGACAGATACAATACAGCCCTGGGTTACGGCGTTGGTATGACATCCACAGAAATGCTCTCTAACCAGGTAAGCAACTGGCTGTCACAAATAAGCAGCGAATTTGATATCGGGATCAATTACAGACCCGGAGATGAAATATCCAGCCAGGAACTGGAAGTAGCACTTTCAACACAATTGTTTGACGACAGGCTCATCATTGACGGGCAAGTCGGCGTTGCCGGAGAACACCCCGCATCAGAACAAAAAGCAAGTAATATTATCGGAGATGTAAATATCGAGTATAAAATTACACCGGAAGGCAGATTCAGAATAAAAGCCTTTAACCGCTCCAATACTTTTGATGTGTTTAATACCAATGCTTTGTATACTCAAGGAATCGGCCTGTTCTACAGAAAAGAATTTGATAATTTCAGCGAACTGTTCAAAAGAAAAAATAAAGAAACAGACGACATCTCCGAATTTGAAGAATAATAACGGTGGAAGTGAAGTGATGGGTTTGCTTCGTTTATCCGTTACGGGATGCCGGTTTAATTATGGTTAATATGAATGGAAGCTTCGAAAATAAAAATGAATTTTTCTCAATAAATATTGAAAAAATATTGTTCCTGGATGTGGAAACTGTGCCTATTTGCAAAAATTTTGAAAATCTTCCCGAAATTTTTAAGCCTCTATGGGAGCAAAAAGCCCGTAAATTCAGCCTGCAGGAAGAAAAACCCGCGCATGAGCTCTTTTTTGAAAAAGCCGGCATTTTTGCCGAATTTGGTAAAATAGTCTGTGTCTCAGCAGGGTTTTTTAGTTCAACCCCTGAAAATGAAAGAACATTCAGAATAAAAGCTTTCAGCAGTGATGATGAAAAGCTTCTGCTGACGGAATTCAAATCTATGCTTGACGGTTATTTTAGCCGCAACTATAATTATTTATGCGGTCATAATGGTAAAGAGTTTGACTTCCCCTACCTGTCAAGACGTATGCTCATTAATGGTGTTAGCTTACCCGAATTGCTTAATAATTTTGGCAAAAAACCATGGGAAACAAGATTTTTGGATACTATGGAACTGTGGAAATTCGGTGATTTTAAAAATTATACCTCACTTGATCTTCTTGCAGCACTATTTGATATTCCTACCCCCAAAGACGACATATCCGGCAAGGATGTAGCCAGGGTTTACTGGAAAGATAATGACCTCAAACGAATTGCCGATTATTGTAATAAAGATGTAATTACCACCGCCAGGCTATTCCTGAAATTCAGAGGTGAAAAGGATCTGCAGGACGAGGAAGTTGTGATTACAAACTAATTGGTGTCTGCTTTAAAAACGGTCAATGTTA
>PWZB01000051.1 GCA_003567625.1 Bacteroidales bacterium
ATGATTATGCGCAATATTTTTTGCATACAGTATTAAGGATCTTAGGAATAGAAAATCATATGGGCACTATTGACCTGCCCGACAGGATGGTAAGGGTGGGTACTTTTCCAATGGGAATAGATTATGATAAGTTTCATAATATGGATGTATCACCGTACCCGTCGGAGAAACCGGGGCCTGAAAAGCCCAAAATAGTTCTTTCGGTTGACCGCCTTGATTATTCTAAAGGCATTGTTAATCGCTTGAAGGGTTTTGAGCTTTTTCTGAGAAATAATCCCGGATGGCACAGAAAGGTGTTTATGAATATGATCCTTGTGCCTTCAAGGACAAAGGTTACTGCCTATGAGCAGATAAAGAGAAGCCTGGATGAGCTGGTAGGAAATATTAATGGCAATTATGGCACGATTGACTGGACTCCGATCATTTACCAGTACACTTCGTTACCGCACAAACGACTTATAGCTCAGTACCGGATGAGCGATGTTTCCCTGATAACTCCTCTCAGGGACGGAATGAACCTGGTGGCTAAAGAATACATTGCATCCCTGCAGGACCATAAAGGGGCGCTTGTTTTGAGTGAGTTTACAGGGGCCGCCAAGGAGCTTAGCGAGACAATTATAATAAATCCGAATAATGTCAGTGAAATTGCTGAAGGTATAGCGGAGGCTCTTAATATGCCGGAAAAAGAGCAAATAAATCGCAACAAAAAGATGCAGAACAGGTTGAAACGCTACAATGTTACAAGGTGGGCTAATGATTTTGTTGACAGCCTTTTGTCTATAAAAAAAGCTTCTATTGTTACAGCAAAGGAAAAATTTCTTAAACCCGAAATTATTGACAAGTTGCTTGAAAATTATCAGAAAGCCGGCAAAAGAATCATAATAGTCAATTATGACGGCACGCTGGTGCCATACGTTAAAAGTCCTGAAGATGCCAGCCCAACTACCGGCTTGCTTAAGCTTCTTAAAAGCCTTAACAAGAATGATAAAACAGATATCGTTATAATCAGCGGACGTAGTAAAGAAAAATTAGATGCCTGGCTGGGAAAAGTACCGGTGAATATTACTGCCGAACATGGTGTATGGATACGTGAGGCTGCAGGAAAAGACTGGAAGCTTTTTAAACCCCTGTCTAATGAATGGAAAGAAGAAATAATGCCAATACTTGAACTATATACCGACCGATTGCCGGGCTCGTTTATTGAAGAAAAAGAATATTCAATTTCATGGCATTATCATAAATCGGATATTGAACAGGCTTCCTTTCTTTCCAAAGAATTAAGCGATAATCTGTTGTCTATAACAACTAATATAGAAGTGCAGGTATTATACGGTAAAAAAGTTATAGAAGTAAGCAATGCAGGAATTAATAAAGGCGAACTTGCTATGCATTGGCTGTCTCGTAAAAATTATGATTTTATCCTGGGCATTGGTTCAAGCTTTTCAGATGAAATGCTGTTCCAAACACTGCCCGAACACGCCTGGACTATTGGTGTCGGTATGCTGAGAACAGATGCCAGGTACGTGATAAAAGAACAGGAAAATGTTATTAAGTTACTTAAAACTCTTGAAAAGCAATAAAAAGCTTAATAACAAAATATGATTATAGTATTGAAAGAAAATTCTATTAAAAAGGCAGTAAAATAAATTTGCCGTAATAAATTACATTAATAAAATTATGTTATTTGTAGAATAAAACATCAATACTTTCGATTGTTATCAAACATCCTTTAGTCATTTTGTCAAACTTTGATTTAATCTTCTCAAAGAAAGAAATAACTTTTTCATTTTTATCCATTATCTCTATTACTATAGGATATTTTTCCTTTTGTAATGATATGTTTAATGAACTTTGCCGGTCTTTGGCTTTATAGCCAAGAACTCCCCTTAGTACAGTTGCACCGGCAAGCCCGTGCTCATTAGCAATCGCTACTATTTTTTCGTATATCGGATCATTAGCGTCTTTGTCTGTAGAACTTAAATAAATTCTTAACAGACTGTGGGTTTGGTTTGCAGTCATATTATTTTATTTAATGGGTTAAATATTAAAATTGAAATTAAAATTTCAAAAATAACTAAACATTTGAAATGATTATTGAAAAAAATAAAAATAATATGGTCCGAGACCGTTTAAGCAGTGTGAATAATAAAAACCTGGGAAATATTTTTTTCAAGTTTCTTTTTATTACAAATTGTAAAACAGGGGTGTATCAGTCAAACAATTAATATGTTTTGCCTGATACACCCCATTAATTCATGCATTATTGATATATCATAAATTTACAACCTGGCATTGCTTTATGAAATATCAATTTGCTTGGGTGGTTTTTGCTTAGCTTCTTCTTTCTTCGGAATCCGCACATAAAGAATTCCGTCTTTGTGATTAGCCTTTATTTTTTCGGCATTGGCACTTTCGGGTAATGTATATGAACGGCTGAATTTACTGTAATTGAATTCACAGCGCATGAACTTTTCATCTTTCTGTTCATCTTTTATTTCTTTTTCGGATGAAATGGTCAACACATTGTTGTCGAGATCGATCTTGAAATCGTTTTTCTCAAGGCCCGGTGCTGCTACTTCAATCCTGTATTCATCATTATTCTCTGCAAGGTTTACAGCCGGCACATTTATCCCGGTCCTTTCACTGAATAAATTATCCATGAAATCGCGTCCGAAAAAATCATCTACAAGGCTTGGCATGTTTAATCTGCTTCTTAATGTTGGTAACATATCTCAACCCTCCTTAATTTTATGGTTTGACATTAAACTTAAATTTCAATTTCCGTTGTATTTAACATCAAAGCTAATGCCATTGAAATATAGATGTCAAAATGATAGGATATGAACAAAAAAGCTGACAATTAGTCAGGTATAAATAACAAACCTGCCAATATGGCGCTTTTGTCAAGTTACAAATAGATCTTTTTTAATGCTCTGATAAGTTTGTCAACTTCATCCTGCTTGTTGTATTTGCTGAATGAAATTCTGAGTGAGGGTCTTTCGGGTTTCAGTCCGAGTGATGATATAACATGTGAAGGCTTACTGCTGCCCGAGCTGCAAGCGCTACCGCCTGAAACGCAAATACCTTCAATGTCAAGTTTATGAGGCAGCATTTCAGATCTTTCATTTGCAGGTAAACGTAAATTCACAATAGTATAAAGCCCTTCTTTGCTCTCATCTCCATAAAATTCAATTTCAGGAATTTCTTGTTTAATTTTTTCTTTTAAGTTTTGTTTTAAGCCGGCAATATATTTTTGATTTTTTTCAATATCTTTCATTGCCAGCTCTAACGCTAATGCCATTCCTGCAATACCATAAACATTTTCCGTACCTGCCCGGATATTTCTTTCCTGCACGCCCCCTGTTATAAATGGTTTTATTTCAATGCCTGATTTGGTATAAACAAAGCCTGCCCCTTTGGGCCCATGGAATTTATGTGCCGAAGCGACAGCAAAGTCAAAACCAAGTGAATGCAGGTTGATTTGGTATTTGCCAATGGTTTGAACTGTATCCGAATGAAAAAGTGCATTATGTTTATCACACATCTTCTTCACCTGTTTTACCGGTAAAAGATTACCGATTTCGTTATTGGCATGCATGAGGCTTACTACAGACGGAGGTGAGTTTTTAAGCAAAAGATCAAGATGTCCTATGTCTATATGACCTTCTGAATTAACATTAACGTAACTTATTTTTAAATCAAAATGTTTTGAAATATTTTCGAGTGTTTTTAGTACTGCCGGGTGTTCCAGGGGGCTTGTCACAAAATGTTTTATTTTCAGATCGAGCAGGCAACTCCATAAAATGAGGTTGTTGGCTTCGGTGCCCCCTGAAGTGAAAATGATTTCAGATGAAGAAACTCCCAGCAATGTGGCAATCCTTTTTCTCGAATTTTCAATCAATAACTTCGAGCGACGACCATGTTCATGTATTGATGAAGGATTGCCAAAATTCTCACCTGTTAACCTGCACATTAATTCAATCACTTCCGGTTCTATAGAAGTTGATGCTGCATTATCCAGGTAAATCATTTTTTTTTGTTTTATGCAAAATTAAATATTAACAGGCAATTAATATTTAAAAAAAAATAATTTTAAAAATGTAACGTAGTAATATAATATTAGGATCTATATTAAAAATCTGCAGTTTAACATTACTTTTTTTAATTGCGCATCTTAAATTTATCAAAATTATTTTTTATTTTCAAAACAAAACATTATTTTTGATAAGTTTCTTAAAAAGCTAATTTGGCTGGCTTTAGTATTTAATCTCAAATATTTTTTAATACACTGTAAATCAAAAACATATAATTTATTGTGTCAGATAGTTTAGTGATCATTCCGACATATAACGAGAGAGAGAATATCGAAAAGCTTGTCAGGAAGATTTTTTCATTGCCAAAAGATTTTGATATCCTGGTTATAGATGATAATTCTCCTGACGGCACTACTATGGCGGTGGAGGAATTATTGCCCGAATTTAAAGGCAGGTTGTTTTTGGATGTTCGTGAATCAAAGCTTGGGCTGGGCACGGCTTACATATTAGGCTTTAAGTGGGCACTTGAGCGAAGTTATAACTATATTTTTGAGATGGATGCGGATTTTTCGCACAATCCCGATGATCTGATCAGGCTTTATAATACTTGTGCCGTTGATGGATATGACCTTGCTATCGGCTCAAGATATATACATGGTGTTAATGTTATTAACTGGCCAATGGGCAGGGTATTGATGTCATATTATGCCTCAGCTTACGTCAGACTGGTAACAGGTATGAAAATACGCGATACTACCGCGGGTTTTAAATGTTATAAAAGAGAAGTCCTGGAGGCAATAAATCTTGATAAGATCAGATTTACAGGTTATGCTTTTCAAATTGAGATGAAATATATTACCTGGAAATTTGGCTTTAAGATAAAGGAGGTTTCAATTATTTTTACTGACAGGTCGGAAGGTGATTCAAAGATGAGCAAAGGGATATTCAGGGAAGCCGTGCTTGGTGTTATTTCTTTGAGATTAAAAAGCATATTCAAAAGATACAAGAAAAACCATGTAGTGCCGGAACCCGCCTGAATCAAGATTTTATGCAAATCAAACGTTGACATGGCTTCAAAAGTATATTTAAAAAACTGCGTAATCGTTAATGAAGGTCGTATTTTTAAAGGAGGCATTTTAATTGACGGTGAGTACATTTCTGATATTATAGAATACACAAATGATTATACCGGGCTTTCTGGCGTAAAGACTCTTGATCTTGATGGGTTGCATGTTTTTCCCGGTATTATTGACTCCCATGTTCATTTCCGTGAACCGGGTATGACCCATAAGGGAGATATTGCATCAGAGTCGAAAGCAGCCATTGCCGGGGGCGTTACTTCAGTCATGGAAATGCCAAATACCAACCCGCAGACAACCTCAATAAAAAGACTTGAAGAGAAGATCAATATCGCGGAGAAAAATTCCCTTGTCAACTATGCTTTTTATCTTGGAGCAACAAACAATAACCTGGGTGAACTTTTAGCGGTTGATCCATCATATGTGCCCGGTATCAAAGTTTTCCTCGGGGCATCAACAGGCGATATGCTGGTAGATGATAAAGAGAGTCTTTCAAAGATTTTCAGCAAGGTAAAAACAGTTATTGCCGTTCATTGTGAAGATGAAAAGATCATTCAGAAGAACCTGTCGAAGGCAAAATCAAAATATGCAGATAATATACCTGTAGATCTACATCCTGTGATAAGAAGCAGCGAAGCTTGCTATAAAAGCTCATTGAACGCGCTTAGCCTTGCATTGAAGCACAATGCAAGGCTGCACTTGCTGCATATCAGCACGGAAAAGGAAATTGAACTTTTTTACAATGCGCCGTGCGGTACCGGCAAACAGATAACTGCCGAAGTTTGCATTCACCATCTTTGGTTTACTGAAAGCGATTATGCCGCGAAACAATCACTGATCAAATGGAATCCGGCAATAAAAAAATATAATGATCGCCAGGTGCTTAGAGAAAATATTAATACGGATAAAATTGATGTCATATCGACCGATCATGCACCGCATACGTATAAAGAGAAACAAAATCCCTATACCTCATGCCCCTCAGGAGCCCCAATGGTACAACACTCCTTAACGGCTATGCTTGACATGTACCACCAAAACCTGATCAGCCTGGAAACAATAGCCGCGAAAATGTGTCATAATCCTGCAAAATGTTTCGATATAGTAAAACGCGGGTTTATACGTAAAGGATATTATGCCGATCTGGCAATAGTTGACCTTAATTCAAAATGGAAGGTTGAAAAGAACAATCTTTTTTATAAATGCGGATGGTCGCCTTTGGAAGGGCATATGTTTAATTCGCAGCTTATTCATACTTTTGTCAATGGAAAACATGTTTACAATAAAAACGTTATTAATGAATCAAACAAAGGAAAACTGTTATCTTTTTCGAAATGAATGATTATTGTAAATATACTCTCGAGAAAAATTATAGCCCCAAAAGCAAAAAGGCAATAAGGTTTACCAGTAATATTTTGCGGTTAAACACCTTTGCAAGGCTATTATTTGTTTGGCTGGTTTTATTCTCTTTGCTGTCCTGTACTTTCTTTTCCGGCAGGGGCAAGTGTGAAAGGCTGATCAGTAAGGAAAAGATGGTTGAGATTATGACCGACATGTATCTTTTGGAGGCGTATATCCAGGTTACTGCCCGTACAAGGCCTGAGATCACCGATTCTGTTCACTATTTATACGCAGGACTATTTAATGAACATGATGTTACCAAAGAAACTTTTGATAAAGCATTTGAATGTTATTCACTCGACAGGGAAAAGATGGAATATCTGAACGAGGAGGTACTAAATAATATCAGTATTATAGAGAGTCGTAAGCCCAGGGAAGAGGCCGGTACTAATAAGCTTACTCCCGAAGAATTGCCCGGGCAGACTGATTAAGCTGTTAATCCCTGTAATACCTTGCTACTACGGTGTCCATATCCGCACCCGTATAAGCCGTGTGATCTATATGTATCTCGCCGTTTTCGTAAATCCCATCTCCTTTTATTATGATACCACCCTCTTCTTCGCATATTTCTTGTTCCGGAATTGTCAACACATTTCCCGTTACCAAAGCAACGGCTTTTTCCCGCATACCCTGAAGATAAAAGTTGGCAATAAGAATTTCGCTGCTATGATCAGGGTTTCGGGTGATCTTAACGTCATAATTATACCCGCCTCCATATACTGTACTCGTTTCTTCACATTTCCAGTCGCCAAGAAATTTTTCAATAGGGTCAGGGTCATCATAGATATCATCAACTTCACAGCCAAACATTATAAAACCGGTAATTGTACATACAATCATTAATAGTTTGATAGAGTTTTTCATTTGTATAAAATGTATTTAAAGTCCTTATATTTTTGAATAACGAAAAATTATTGTATCGAATAACGAATTTGTTACGAATTTACGAATTACGAATAATGCCGGCTGCCGGCTGCCGGCTTATTTTCCCTTATTAAAACAAGTTGTTAATAAATTCATCATCTGCAATATTTGGCATTGTAATTTTCAATGATGATTCATGCTTCATGGCATTATTAATAGCATGTATTGCTTCTTTGTTTCTTGCCCAGCTTCTTCGTGCTATGCCGTTATTCACATCCCAGAACAGCATTGATTCCAGTCGTTTGCCGGCTTCTGCCGAGCCATCGAGCAATAAGCCGAAGCCACCGTTGATTG
>PWZB01000162.1 GCA_003567625.1 Bacteroidales bacterium
CGAATATTTCTTTAAAATCTCTCTATCCTGATACGAACCGCCGTATACGAGACCCGTACGTACGGTGGTGTGAGAGGCTCTCCCTGTCAGAACTTCTGGCAGGGCAGCCTACTCGATTGGCTACTGGCTATATTATTCTTCATCGATAATTTTGTTATAATCTATGGTTATCCCAATTTTTCTTGTTATTAAGGTTCGAATATCCTTCGCTATTTTTATAGCATTTTCAACCTTGTCTTTTGATAAAAATATAGTTTCATTGGGGTATCTCACTTCAACCGCATAACTCTGAAGTTCAGTAACACTATCTAAATAATTTTCAAATTCAGTGTCATCAGTTACTATTAACTCCAAAAGATATATTAAATCATGTGTGAATCTAAAGGTTACAGAATTGTAAATCAGGTAGGCTTTCAGGTATTTTTCCACCGCTTGTTGGCAGTGAAATGTAACAGTGTCAAGATATTCTGGAATATGCAAATAGGTTACCTTGGCTGTTCCTAAGTCATGGTCTCCCTTTATTATCCATTGTTTTACTATTTCAATCGTTTTTTCGCTCATATACTGTTTTTCCAGAGTTAAGGACTTCGTATACAAAACTGTATTTCTCGTCTTTTTCGGATTCTACTTCATTGGGTGTATAAACGATTAAATCTATGGGAATTTTCGAACCAAAAAGCATCCTTCTTAATTGCATTGTTCTCTGAGGACGGGGCAATTCGCTGTCTTTAATAACGAAAATGTCAACATCGCTGTTTTCAGTTGGTTTTCCATCGGCGTATGAACCAAACAAAATTATTTTTTCTGGATTGTATCCCGAAGCAATTTTATTGACTACTTCTGATATTTTATCTTTCGTTATCATCAATTCTTTTTTGCTAATATACAACTTTATTGTTTTGCGAATAGTGTTTATTTCGAACGCATAGCTTGCTGCCAACACCTGCACAGCGAAATTGTGTTTATATTTATTATATACAACTCGTTTTTCTTTTATACCTTGCTGATTTAACGACTATATAGAAAACTTTTCTATATTCTGTTAAGGTTTTGCATATTGTAAGCCAGGAAAAAAGCTCTCCGTTACATGATAATTACCCTGTGAACTTCTCTGAAATCTTTGCCTTTAAGCCGGAAGAAGTAAACGCCTTTTTGAAAACCTGAAACATCAATTCGTTCTTCGCCGCTTATATCGGTTCTGATAAATTCCTGACCCGCTGCATTGCTGATGATAAGTTCCACGTTTAAATCATGTTCAACAATAACGATCACCTGGTTACTTGCCGGGTTGGGAAATATCTTCGCATAATACTCATGTTCGGCAACGGCTGTGGGATCATCGTCAATTTCCAGGGATATTAGCCGCGAAAGACCTTCGGAAGCAAATAATTCATGATCGGGAAAACTGTCATCGAAGCCGGCAATAAGATCGAACTCTTCACCGGATGAGCTTTCATAGAGCTTGAAAATAAAGCGTTCGTCTTCCAAAAATCCGTCAGTTTCGCCGGTCAAGGTGTCGTTTGCAAAAACTACAAGCGGTTGGTCAGGGTCATTGTCAACTATTTTCAAATATCCGGCACACAGGCTCTCTTGTGTGAAGATACCTATAAAATCGCCTGTTTCAAAATCTTCTAAAACATTGTATGGCACGGAAATGACATGCGAGCTGGCTGTTGGATCTGTTTTTTGCCAGGGTGCATTTTCAAGTGGTGTTTGCCTTGTAAATATTTTGCCGGGGCTACACTCCGGGAATGTTAACGAAAAAGTATCGTTACTTTTCAGCATATATGCTTTGCCCGGTAATAATTCATTAAGTGTATATATGTTTTCCGAAGGCCAGTAAACACCATAGCCGGCAACTTCTTTTACTATCACAATATTTTCTGGCACATCTTCAAACAGATCTTCGCAGCTTACCGGGTAATTGCATAAAACGGGTATGAGATTCCATCCTTCTGATATTTCAATGCTTTTGTTTTCTTCATAATAGCCCTCCATAACAAGAGTTACATCCTTTTCGGTTTTGATTTTGTATCCCGAGTGCGGATCCCAGTATTCTATGGTATTGATATCTTTTTCGGGCCAGTAAATATCTGTCATGCTTAGCAGGATAATCAGGTCATCAATAATATCGTGCATTACGTCTTCAATCCCGGGTTCTGCCGGAGCTATATTGCTCGATATACCGCTCCAGCCTGCAGGTATTTCAACGTAGTGGTGATCGTATGGCTCCCGGACGGTTATTTCAAAATTATCAATATACATGCCCTCCTTTGTGATATCATCATCACTATAAAAATGGAAACGGATGACCACATAAGGCTCGTTTACATAGTCAGTGAGCGGGTATGTTTTTTGTATCCAGTCGCCCTGAGTGCCTGTATATGTATCGAGAACAGTCCAGTTAATGCTGTCTGTAGAAATTTCAAGGTACATAAAATCGGAATTACTCTCAATGTCATATTTTGTCTGGAAATATAGTGTCGCGTCACCATATCCCGTAAAATCAATCGGTGGCAAAGTGGCATGATCTTGCCTGTTGTTGGCATAATTACCGTAAGGGCTTTCTGATAATGAATAAGCAGGTGAGTAATATTCCTGCGAGCTTATACCCCAGCCATCATCCAAAACCCAGTAGGGTGCTCCTTTTTCAAAACCGATGAATAAAGGCAGGCTGATCGGCGGTGCGGGTGTGACAAAAACTTTATTTGAAGGTTGGGATTCATAGCCTGATTCGGTGCAATTTGCCGTTATGTGATACTGGTATTGTGTTTTATTTTCAACATCGTAATCAGTGTAAAAAGCATTAGCAGTACTGTCAATGAACAGATCATCTCTATATATCCTGAAATAGTCCGTTTCAGCCATTTCATTCCATTTCAGGTCAACTTTTTCATCACCGGGAATGGCAACAAGGTCTTGTGGCGGCATAAGGATGTTAGCCATTGTAACCACCGATGCCAGCACTGCTTTTGTAAAGATAACCGCCTGTTCTTCGCTGTTATAACTTGGTCCTACCAAGTCGTATATCGTGTGAATGTATGGGCTGAAACAATCAACATTTTCAAAAGGGAAAATACCCATATAGCCGTTGTTATTGAAGGAAGTATGGTCGCTGTTGTAACCATATGGTAATGAGGTATGAATAACATCAAAGTCAGGAAGGTAAACTTCGCAAACGTCGGTATAAAAATCAGCCAGCGGCTTTGCCGATTGAGGGTAAATGAGTGAGGTCATAAAACGGGGATGGCACGGTTCAAGGTAACCTATCATATCCATATTAAAATATCCGAGGATATCCATTCCCTGATTTGCGCAGCGGCTGGCATAAGCTGCACTGCCGTACAAGCCGTACTCTTCGCCCGAAAATGCACAAAAAATGATGCTTCTGTCAAATTCTAATTGACTGAGTATACGTGCAATTTCCATCACGCCTGATGTGCCTGACGCATTATCGTCAGCACCCGGAGCATTACCCCATACGTTTGATTTGGAATCATAATGACCACCCAAAACTACATACTCATCAGGATTTTTTTTGCCGACCAAAGTTGCAATCACATTATCGCTTGCCTCACCGCCCGGCATAGAGAAATTCATAACCTCCACTTCCAAATCCATCTCCAGAAATCGCTCCTCTATCCATTCCTGTGCGGCTACACTCTGCGGATGATAAGCATCGCGCGTGCCGTAATCTTCCAGGTGCTGTACCCAATCAGTAATATTTGAACCGTCTATCTCTTCAAACAGTTCAAAGATCAACGTATCGGGCTCAATAGTTCTTTCCGGATCAAAAACAGATGGAGCCGGCAATTCAACTTCCCTGTAAAAGATCCTCACCATCCCGCTTTGTGAAGGCGGCAACTGACCATGTTTTGTTTCATCGGTGCGTACAATAAGAAAAAAATCGCCTTCATACAATATATCGGACCGTAATTCAATTGATGAAATATAAGCATTTTTATCAACACGCTCACCGGTATATACAAGGTAATAACTTAAATTAGCCCGCCACGGGTCCTTATCCAGGCTTATATAGTATTGCTCCGGCGCTTTTTCAACAGTGGCAATAACAAACTCATCCCTGTAAAAATTAATTATGATCGAAGGATCGTTAAAAAGAGTTTTGGTTTCTTCAAAATTTTCAGTCGGGATCAGTACCAGTTCTGCAAAAGCAATTTTAATGCTAATGATGCTCAAAAGAAGTAATAAGAAAATTTTTTTCATAATTTAAGATTGCGTTATTTATAATATCCGGTTGTTTCAAAAAAAGTTCATCTATCGGGTAATTGGCAAGCGTTATTGGGCAATTTCTTAAATAGTCATTCATCCTTTTGGTTCCCACAGCCTCTCAATCCCTCACCCCCCGGTTTCTGTTTTTTAATGCCTGTTTTACAAAATTACAAAAATTTCATGAATCATGGCGTTCTGTCTGTCACATAAACCTAACAAAACAAATATCCGAAAGTTTGAATCTGCGGGAAAAATTACTTTATAAAATATGATGGAATTCCCATGTTGCAGCTTTGTTAAGGTTGTATTAATGTTTTTAAAGAACATGAGGGGTTCATAACTTTTAAAATATTTTAACCGGACTGAAGTGAATTAATTGTTTTACTTTTGTTTTGGCTTTAACCAAAATAATTAACCATGAACCGTTTTACGGACTATCCCGCTACTAAAGAGCTTATCCGGCAGCTCAAAGACAAAGGGCTGGATCATAAGGTATATTCAGACATTGTGGATGAACGGGGAAATCAATACGTTGACCTGGTGCAGGAGGGTGGAGGCATGCTGGGCATTGCCCTGGCGGGTTACACGTATATGATGGAAAAGGCCGGCATTCGCTTTTTCAGCCTTGCGGGGACCTCCGCAGGAGCTATCAACACCATGATGATGGCAGGCATGGGACGCACAGGTGAGCCGGTGTCGGAAAAGATCCTGGATATTTTGAGCAGCCATGATCTGTTCGCCTTTGTGGATGGCAACAACTGTTTCAGAAAGCTGTTGCCACGGGCCATCGGAAAAAGAAGAGGCTGGAAGATCTGCCTGGCATTAAATGTCCCGCTGCTGGCATGGATCTTATGGAAAAGACTGGGTATAAACCCGGGCAAAACTTTCCAGGGATGGATAGATGACAACCTCCAAAAGGCAGGCATTCATAATATGGCCGACCTGGAAAAGCACAGGAAAAAGATACCGAAGCTGATTGACAGGACTACCGGTGAAGAGATACATCGCGAAGCAGAACTTAAGATCATTGCCGCCGATGTCACCACCAAAAGCAAGGTATGTTTCCCGGAGATGGCTGAACTATACTGGGCAGACCCCGGCAAGGTTAAACCCTCATGCTTTGTGAGGGCTTCCATGTCGGTGCCTTTCTTTTTCCGTCCTTACCGGGTTGAAAATATTCCCCGGGCAGGTCGGCAGGAAGATAAGGACCTGCCTAAAGAAAGGACCACCTGGCGCAAACATGCCGGGTACTATGGTGTCATCCCTAACAAGGTGCGCTTTGTTGACGGCGGAATGCTCTCAAACTTCCCTGTCAATGCGTTCCACATGAGGCCGGGCATGCCCAAAAAGCCGACCTTTGGCGCAAGGCTGAGCACATGGCGTGACCAATATTCCAAAACCGGCAGCTTGCCGGGATTTTCCGGAGCCATGATCAGCACCATGCGACAACTGCACGATTACGATTTCTTGCTGCGAAACCCCGACTATAAACAACTGATCTGCAGCATAGATGCCGATGCCAAAGAAGACGAGGACGGCAACACTATGTTCTCATGGCTCGACTTTAGCATGTCTGTCGAAAAACAGGTAAAACTGTTTAACCTGGGCGCAGCAAAAGCACTCGGGTTTTTGGAGAACTTCTCGTGGGAAAAATATAAGGAGAGCCGGAAAGAGTAGGAGAATAACCGGCAAACTTTTTAAACATGCGATTTTATATCGTCAGAAAAGCATCACTGTGTGATTTCACGCCTCTACACCCAAAAGCTGCGTCAGCAGTGAAAATATGGCAGAAAACGATATTCTGCATTACCTTTCAAAGTCGCATCAGCGGCGAAATTATGGCAGTATGTTTGTTTATGATAACTCTCCGGAAATTGTTAATAAAGAATGGTTTCCGGCTCTTATCGCCTTGCAGGGTATGGAAAAAATTATTAACAATGATATAAAATAGAGAGGTTGTCAGCTATTTGACAACCTCTCTATTTTAATTTAGTTTGTTACAGTTTTTTATTGAAAATAAGAAGTTCCGGAATACGTTTCACCATTTTCTTCGAGCGTATATTCTATTTGTAAGATTTTTTGCGCTTCACCGTCATAAGTACCTGTTCCTTGAACATTCACATCAAATCCTTCAACAACGAAGTCTTGTGATGGAATTGTAATTACGTCTCCGTTAACTACGCCTGTGATAAGGCTAATTTCTTCATAGAGCCATTTATCAAAGCGCAATTCATTATACTCACCGACTGCTACGACAGTAACAGTATACTCGCCGGATTCCCAATCTGGTTCAACATCATTAACAACATATGTTCCTGCAAGTTTATCTGCTCTAACATAAACATTCCTTTGAGCACTTTCGCCGTTTACACTGTAAGTGGCTACATAGTGATTAACCAGCGTGTTGTCGAATTTAGGATTCCAGGATACCGTAACATCGTCAAGGTCTGCACCATCCACTTTAACACCGTCCATAGGATCGAATTCTTCACCTAAGTCTATAGTGGCATCGCCGGGAACGGTCAAAACCACATCTTTCTCACACGCAGTAAAAACAAATGTGCCTACCATAATAATTGATAATAATTTAATTAAATCTTTCATAGTTGTTGTTTTTTTAATTAGTGATTAATTTAAAAATTTAAAATTGTTGTTGCAAATATTTAATATCCTTACAAAGATAATAGTTTTTTAAAAAAATAATTTTTTTTGTAAAAATTTTATATTTTTGTCAAACTAAAAGCATTATTAATTTTTTTAATAAAAAAACTAAGAGATTATGAAAAAATTACTTGGATTATTGTTGTTAGCAGGTATTTTCGTATTTGCATTCTCCTGCGGTCTTGTTCCGGAAGAGGAAGCAGTTGAAGAAGAAATAGAAAAGGAAGAAGCTCCTGTGGTAGCTCCTGATGAGCCGGAGCCTGAAAAACCTGAAAAAGAAGAACCTGTAAAGGAAGAACGCCCTGAAAGAAGGGGTGAAAAACCTAAAACCAAAGAAGAACCGGAAGATGAGCCTAAGGAAAGGCCAACCAGGAGAGGAGAATGAATGTAATGTAAAAAAGCTGAAAGAAAAGGGTTGTCAATATTGAAACAACCCTTTTTTTATTATGAAACACTCATGTTTTAAAAAACACAAAAACAACATAATAAAATAAGCAACATGAGGGTTCCATCATACGAATTAAAAACAAATTTTATTATGATGAAATCCTTATTAATATTACTAACAACAGCCGCCGGGTTTTGTCATATTTTTAAAATATTATGTACAAATCATGATTTTAAATCACTACTGTCCGATTAAAATCTTTTGAAACTCATGAATATCAATATTGATAACAATTTTATTAAAATTGATGGTTTCGGTGGTACTATTTATATTTCTTTTATGCCACCAAGACTC
>PWZB01000006.1 GCA_003567625.1 Bacteroidales bacterium
CTGGTGCTTTGGGTGCTATTGGTCAAATGAATGTTTCTACACCTTTTTTGACTGGTATGCAGAATAGGGTTGCACAGGCTTATGATAGAAGAGAGGCTAACATTATGGCTCAGATAGGTACTGAAAGTGCCTATCTTCAAGCATTAAGTGGAATGAAAGCAGAGGCAAGAGCACAGGTAGGTATGTTAGCAGATGCCTATACATACGATACAGAAATGGAACTGAGAGCGATTGAAACATTGATGAAAGTAAAACAAGCAGAGATAGCGGAACTCGATAGAGATGTTCAGAATGCTATGCAAGAACAACAAAGATATTGGGAGAATGAATTAGCTAATCAAAGAGCACAATATACTACTGTTCTTGATAGAATGATTGAGTTTCCAGAAGCAGGTATTAAACCAACAGACTCTTTAGAAGATATGGCAACAAAAGTGTCTAGTTGGCTTGGAATGCAACCAGATGTTAGGGTAGAGGCCTTGGCTGAGCAGTTTCCATTCCTTGATATTAAACCCACCGACTCTTATTGGGATGCTATAAATAAGATTGGTGAATACCAACAATCGTTACCACCAGATGCACCAGAGCTGTTTGGAGGACAAGATACAGGATACTTTACTTGGCAATATGATGGTGATGGCAACTGGAGAGCTGTTCAGGTTATTGGTGGTAAACCAGTTGGTGCTGCAAAACCAATAACAGCAAGAGATGGCGACAGAACATTACAATGGGACCCTAGTACAAACACTTGGAGACCTATAAGTGCTTCTGGGGAATCATTATCCACAGACGCACGAATGACACTGGAAAACCCTCGTCATTTCCTTACACTAAATGACAACCAACAAAGAGATGTAAATAGAGAACTTTGGAGTGCTGGATATCTAAAAGAAACTGCACCAGAGGCATATAGATTAGCTGTTATGGATGATGTAGTTCGTAGGTATAACGAAGACAAGGATAGAGCTATCAGAAACTTTATAAAAGAACACGGAAGACCACCTACTGCGATGGCTACCGTTGATGGTAATATGGCTAATGCTGTCAATAATGCAATAGATAGAAGGTGGAGAAATGAGATGAGTCCTTTGAGGGACATTATAACCCCAGTACCATTACCATCCTTTATAGATAGAGTTAAGAGGGCTATAAATCCTAACTGGACAACCAATCAAAAGGAAGTTGTGGCAGCACAAGAGGTTGCAAGAGAAATGAAGGAAAGACACGGCATAGACCTCCTGGAAAACACCACGAGAAGAACAATAACAGCAATAAAAAGAGACCCAAGAGCAAACGACTTATTACAACAAGCACTTAATGCTGTAAAATAAAATGGAACAACCATACACAAGAAGCACAACAGATTTTACTCGTGGAGCATCAACGCCTAGAACAGCGATAGATTGGAAAGAAACACCATCTTTAATAGATAGGTTTTCTTCTGGATACCAAAGTTTTCAAGACACAGTAAATGTTTTTACTGAAAAAACAGGGCTAGCTTTCTGGGGCAATATTATTAAGACTATTGACGCAGGTCTTGAAATGGCTTTATCTGACCCTGTTAGAACTATTAAAGCATCACAACCAAAAACTCCCTTATTACGATCAGGTGTATCATATCTTGCTGGCACAGATAGGGGTAAGGAGGTTCTTGATGATTGGAAAAATTACTTTCAAACAGAAGGGAGGCAAAACCTACCAACAAAGACTGTTATACAGACTATTCAAAAACTAGAACAAGCAGAACACCTACAACCATCAAAGGAGTGGCAAGATGCTACAATCACCGAAAAAGCAACCACACAATTACCAGAAACAATGCTTCAGCTAGGACCAGGTGTGTTGGCGTCTATCGGTTCGTTTGCTATTAATCCATCTGTTGGTTTTGCATCTGTTGCTGGTTCAACAATGCACGATATTAGAGATGATGCTATCGCACACGGTGTTGATTATGAGAGAGCAGAGTTGTTGGGAATATCTACTGGAATGCTTGTGGCTCTTATGGCGAGGGTTGTACCAAGTAAGGTCTTTCGTGGAATCAGTAAAAGCTCTACTGGTGTTATTCCTGGTCCAGATATTGCTAAGGAAAAATTTATGCGTGGATTAGCTAAGAATATCTCAAAGACAATGTTACAGGAGGGTGGTCTGGAGATAGGGCAAGAAACAGTGCAAATGTTAGCAGAATCTACATATAGAGAGCTTGGTTATGATGAGGTAGCAGAGAGGTTTGTTATGGCTGGTATTGGAGGTGCTATGGGTGGAGGATTTATGGGGAGTGTTTCTACGTTTGCTAATGCGAACAATGCACAGTTAACAATGAGAGCAATGCAAGATGCTAGTAAGTTAAGAAATGTTGGCTTAACTATTGATATGGAGGGGTCTCCTGAATATCAACAAATGCTACAAGATGCGAGAAAATATAAAAGTGCTGATGAGTTTGTAAAAGCACAGGGGACACCAGAAACCGCTTCCCAACTAACAGACATCTGGAATAAAGCACACGGAAAAACTACATCCATAGAGGGTGTCCTTGGCCAAGAAGGGTTAATAACAGCTGATAGAATTAGCGAGTTCCAATTTAGAGCAGAAGATGGTAGGCTTGCAAAAGATACCACCACCATTACAAGGCAAGAGAAATCACTGCTTAAAGACAGAATAAAAACATATGCTAAAGGTGTAAGAGAGGGAACTATTACTGCTAGAACAGATATTAAAAACATACAAGATACTGTTGTTCAGTATTTAGAGGCGATAGGTGCTAGTAAAGATGCCATAGGTAGGCTAACTAAACAGATAAACAAGATACAGACAGCAGAGCAAATGAAAAATAAACTACCCTCATTGCTTGAGAGAGCAGCAGATATGACAACTAGAGCAGAGATAGCATCTGCTAAAAAAACCATACAAACCCACCAAAAGGGATTTAGAGATGGAACGAAGACAACCAAAGCAGATGTTAAGAAAGTCCAGGACGCTGTGATTAAAAATCTTAAGGATGTTGGTGTTGATAGTAAGACAATAGGTAGGTTTACAAGTGCTATTAAGAACATTCAAACAGAAGCACAGATGGCCAATAGAATGCCACGCATTTTAGAGAGAGCAGTTGATGTAATAGGAAAACAAGAAGCAAAAAAAACAGCACAAGAAATAAAAAGAGAATTAAAGAAAACTAAACCTATTGCTAGTAAGGAAAGATTAGATGTTAAGACAGCAGATACATTTAGAGATGTGAGAAAACTCCACAACCTATCCAAGGAAAAAGCACTAGCAGAGATGAATAGCTTACAGAACTCTATTGATATGTCGGGGGAGCCAATGAGTAATTTTGATAAGTTGAAAATGAAAATGCTTGAATATAAGGCGGAGGGTGCAAAAAACTCCGAGCTTATGGATTCTTTGTTGAGTGATATAAGAGCTTTTAGAAAAACAGGGGAGGCTGCCAAGACAGAAGCAGACGCTGTAAAAGCATTTAACGAAAGCAAGTTGATTGATGAAGTGTTTGATGGTGTTAAAAAACAAAAGGCTGGTGGCTTTATTTCAGGAATGCTTGATGCCTATTCAAAAGGACTTAATAATCTTGAGGGGCTTTTAAGAAATAATTTTGGTAAAAATGTTGGTTCTAGGTTCAATCCTATATTAGCAGAAAATAACAGAAATGTTGCTTTACATACAATAACTAATAGAACAATAAACAAGATTCACGAGTCTTATGACCTAAAAAGGAAAGGGCAGGTTCCTAAAAAACTGTCTGAACTTAACGACAAAAACATACAAGTTAGAAAACTAACTGCAAGAAAAGGCTCTGTTGGTCAAAAGATAAATAAGTTAGAAGTGATGGATATGTATCTTGCACTTAAGAATAAAATTACAAAAGAAAGGTTTTATAATACCTACGGAAAAGAGCAGGTAGATAATGTTATCACAGATAATCTTTCAGATAGTGATAAGATGTTTGCTGACTGGATGATGGCAGAGGTTCAGGCAATGTATCCTGTTCTTAATAAAAGACATATAGAGATGTATGGTAGGTCGCTATCTAAGATTGATAACTACTGGATGGCTAAAGCTATATCAACAAAGAAAACGAATGAGACATTGTTTGATATACACAAGAGACAGGTGGAAGAGGCTTCTGCACAGAAAAAAAGAACTCAGGCTACTACTGTTGAGCCAGAGATTAAGAACTCACTACTTGCGTTTAATAGGTATATGTATGAGGCATATCACATAAAATGGGTTAGTCCAGAGTATGAGAGTATATTAAATGTGTTAAAGAACCCAGACATCAAGCAGGAGATAACTCAGAAAAAGGGAGAGGATATGTATAAAGCTCTGATAAATCAAACAGAGGGGATATCTCTTCAAAGCCAACAAGTAAAGTTAGATACTCTTTCTGGTCTTTTTGATAGAGCATTAAATAATTGGGTTAAGGCAAAGATATTATCTCCATCAACTTGGGTGAGGCAGTGGGCTTCTGTTATTAACTATGCAGAAAAAATGCCATCAGGAACATTTACTAAGTATGCATCAGAGGGATTAGCAACACCAAAGAAGACTGCAGAGTTTATGGTAAATGTTGTTGGTAAGGTTGAGGATGGTAATTGGCTATTAACAAGACTTAATCGTGGTGGTTCAGAGGCTATACAAGATGCTATTACTGGCTCTGGTAAGTTTGGCTTGGGTGCAAATAAGGTAACCCAATTAACAACACTACCTCTTAGAGCAAGTGATGTTGCCCCTATTATCTATGGTGGGTATGCTTATTATAAACACCAAATGGACTTACACGGCAACCACGCCAAAGCAGTAGAGGCAGTAAGAACAGCAACCTCTGAATCACAACAAGATGGTTCAATAGCTGCTAAAACTGGTTGGCAAAATAGAAATGACCCATTCATGAAAACATTTACAAGATTCAAAAACACTCCATTACAGTATATTAGAAAGCAAGGTGATGCTATTATTGATTATAGAAATGGTGATATAGATATCAATCAATTATCAAAGACAATGCTCATCTATGGTGTTCTTAATCCTGCAATGTATGTAGTGGGTGGTGCTTTAACAAGGGAATTGTTTAAGAAAGCAGGGGATATATTTGGTGCGTATAGAGAAGAGGATGATGATTATAGTCTTATGGCAGACATTATGGAACAAATCATTACAAACCCATTCCAGGCAATACCTGTTATTGATGGTATTAGTGAGTATGCATATAGGGAAGCCCTTAATAAAGCAAGAGAATCTATGGGTCTAGAAAAGGGTAAGAGTGGTTTTTACGGAGCATCTCAACCAATAGTAGATGATTTATATAAGGCACTTGGTCTTGCATTTAAGAATGAACCAACCTTTTTAGACTACATTGAGATGGTGGCATTATTACAAGAACCAGCTACTGGCATTGGTGCTTCATCTATTATCCGACATATCAATTATGTTAAGGGTGATGAGCCACCTGGTATAAGATTTACATCGCCAACATCAAAGGATAAGGGTGTGCGTGGAGATACTGGCTTTACTAGGGGTGCTGATACTGGCTTTACTAGGGGTGCTGATACTGGTTTTACCAGGGGTGGCGAATTTCACTTTCAAGGTAGATAAATAAAATGGAACGCAAAGAATTAAACCAATCATTAGAAATTAAATACGAACTAATGCAAAAAGACATTAAGCATATTAACTGTAGCATTGATGATATAAGGTCGTACATCAAAGAGGATAGGAAGTGGAAGGAAAGTTTAGACTGTAAACTTGATAACAGGTATGCAGGGAAGTACATTGAAACAATAGCCATTACCTCTCTAGGTGGTGTTATTGTGGGGATAGTCTTAATATTGTTGGGTAATTTATAAAAAAACCACCGCCCTGTTTTTGGATATGCGGTGGTGCAAAATATAACTTTAGCTTCTATAATAGATGACGAAAAACTTGACAATTTATTACACCTAGCCATTAACTCACACCTATAATTATAAACCTAATTTTACAAAATGTATGACAAATAAAGATATATTAAGAGAGTATAAAGTCGCTGCTGTCGGTGATGGAAAGAAGGTAAAAAATGGCAGAAAAACTAAACAAGATGCTAAGATTGTCTTTGTTGAAAAGAAGTATAAAAACCCTTTAATGGTATCTTTCTTAAAGGCAACTGGTAGATTTATACCACCAGAGATTGATGGAGAAAAGACAGATATTCAGGAGATACCAAAACTTAAACCATTAAGAACAAAAGAAAGACCAGTAATCGGTGGGTGTAGTGGAATGATTAACGGATGGACTGCTTGTACAATAGGTGCAATAGTATTTAAAGGAGAGAAACCTTACATCTTATCTAACGAGCATTGTGTGGATAGGTGGTTTGACTTAGAGCAGGTAGGCGAAAAGATATTACAACCAAGTCCTTTTGATGGTGGAACGGTAGAAGATGCTATCTCCACTCTTGTAAACACAGAGCATAGAATGGTATTAGATGGTAAAACACACAACCTATTTGACAGTTCGGTACAGCCACTAGATGAGGGTATCCCTTATAGAGAGTTATACCAAAAGCAGATAGGAGAAATAAACAATGTTATAGCGACAGTAAGGGCAGGAGATAGAGTGCAAAAGAGAGGCAGAACAACAGGTCTTACAGAGGGTGAGGTTATCGCTACCAATGTCGTTGCTAGTGTTCGTTATGGACTTGCTGGTAATAAGATTGGAATGTTTGAAAATCAAATCTTTATTAGGAATAAAAATTGGGACTTTGTTAATGGAGGAGACAGCGGATCAATTTGCCTTAATATGAATAAAGATATAGTAGGGCATCTTTACGCAGGTTCAGGAGGTGATAATGGAGTGGGGGTAGTAGCACCAATGAAGGCTATAATGGAAACATTGGGCTTTACGTTTACACCGCAAGAAGAAGAAGAAGCAGAGAAGTTTAATTATGTTGCTGCTGGTAGAGAGAATGCTTGGTATGTTAAGTGCCCAATAGGAAAGACTAGAACAGAGGTTGGGTTGAATCTAAGAACATCACCGAGAGTTTTACCTAGCACCTTTATTAGAACACTACCAGTTGGTACTAATATAGAGGTATTAGAAGATCTTGGGAATATGATGGGTTACCGATGGGTTAAAATAAAAGCATTATAACCTATTGACTTTTTTATAAATTTAATTACAATAAGAGTATGAAACTTGAAGGAAAAAAAACTTACATATTTGGAGTACTGGCTATGATCTCTGTTGGACTAAGAATCTTTAATTTAATTGATGATGAAACATTGATTAAATTACTTGGTGTATTCTTGTCAGGAGAAATAATGTCAGTAAGAAGTGCAATTAAAAAATAACTTTATATTTATCTTTTATTGGGTTGGACATCTTGTGCCGATATAGGCAATGGATATTATGAAAGAGATGGAGTGCCTTGGGTTCGGGCATCTTTATGAAGAAATTATTATTGTCGCTTATATTTGTACCTTTTTTAACACTTAATCAACCTGAAATAGATGATTCTTGGAAATATAAAGAATTAACTCTGGAAGATTACCAAAGCCACTATCTAATTGCCTATTCTAGCCCTGTTTATA
>PWZB01000068.1 GCA_003567625.1 Bacteroidales bacterium
ATGGACAGGCGATATAGAATATGTTGATGACTTTACATCAGCAACAGCAACCGTAACTATGCCGGCAGAAGATATTGAGCTCACCGCTAATTTTGTAATGGCGGATTATCAACTCACACTGGAAGCAAAACCCGGAGAAGGTGGTAGCGTTACAGGTGAAGGAGAATACAATATGGGTGAAGAAGTGGAAATTATTGCTCAAGCTAATGAAGGCTGGCAGTTCCTGGAATGGACAGGCGATACAGAACATCTTGATGACCCCGGGCAAGCTAAAGCAACCGTAACTATGCCGGCTGGGGATCTTACATTTACTGCCAAATTTGATGACAAGGTTTCTGTTGAGGACATAGTTGATGCCAACGTAAAAGTGTTCCCCAACCCCGCACACAATAAGTTTACAGTTGATGCAAGCGAAATGATCAAACAAATAAGACTTATAGATATTAGCGGCCAGATGCTTGCAGATATTAGAGTTGATGCTATGAACACCGGCATAAATGTCCAAAACCTGCGCCCGGGTATGTACTTTATGCAAATACATACTGCTGACAAAGTAATAACCAAACGGGTTCAGATTGCACGATAATAAAAGAAAAGAAAGAAATCAAATAAAAAAGAAGCCACCCTGTGCGAAACAGGGTGGCTCCAAACCCAATTAACCTTAACCAAGAACCAAAAAACAATTAATTAATGCATTAATATTGAAAAAAGCACTAATTATGTTTAAATGTGATGCTAAATTACTTTGTTATTTAAGTGATTTTTTACGTGAAACACTGATTTTTTTTTACCGGTAAAAAAAAATACTTCAAATATATAATGGGACTGTATCAAAGATTCTATTTGAAGCTAAAGATTATCAACATGTTTTTCCAATTGACCTTTTAAGGTAAATGTTAAAAAATGGTTTTTATTTTAGGATTGAGTAAACCCCATATTCAACATTACTGCAAAGATTAATTTTTTGTTTTATTTACCGGGGTTAAATCCGGTTAAAGCGATTTTTATTATATTAGCATATTTTAACCCGGGTTTGAAAATTTGAAATAATGGATATTAAACTTCTGAGGGGGGGGTAACAGAAGAAAATTTTAAATATTTTTATTACAAAACCATATAGATTATGTTTACAGGAATAGTTGAGACCACAGGTAAGGTGGTAAATATTGAAAAAGAGAAGGGCAATATTCATTTCACTATAGAAGCGGATATTGCTGAAGAGTTGAAAATAGATCAGAGCGTTTCTCATGATGGTGTTTGTTTGACCACTGTGGATGTGGATAAAGAAAAGAAGCAATATAAAGTAACCGCGATCCAGGAGACTTTGGATAAGACCAACATGCGAACGTGGGATGTCGGATATGATGTTAATCTTGAAAGATGTATGCGCATAGATGGAAGGCTTGACGGGCATATAGTTCAGGGTCATGTTGATCAGACTGCTCTATGCACAAAAGTTGAGGAATTTGACGGAAGCTGGAAGTTCTATTTTGAATATGATCCGGGCCCGAAAAACATTACGGTTGAAAAGGGTTCTATTTCGGTCAATGGTGTTAGTCTTACGGTAGTTGATTCCGAACCTAACATGTTTTCAGTAGCTATTATACCTTATACTTATGAAGTAACCAATTTCAAGGATTTCAAAAAAGGTACCGTAGTAAACCTTGAGTTTGATATCATTGGCAAGTATGTGGCAAGGCTTTTGGAACAGCATTTTGAGGCAAAAAAAAGTTAAGGATGGCTGGGGTTTGCCCGCTGTTTATTAACACCTGACAAGCAGAACTAAAAAATGGAAGGGCGGGGTTAGTACCTCCGCCCTTATTATGTTTTTTTATTCTCTGATAAGCCCTCTTTGTCTTAGCAGTGGTTCTATTTCGGGTTCTCTTCCCCTGAAGTTAACATATAAATCCATTGCTTCTTTTGTTCCGCCTGTTTCGAGTATGTTTTTGCGGAATGACCTGGCAGTTGGTTGATGGAAATAGTCGCCTGTTTCCCCGAAAGCTTCATAAGCATCGGCATCAAGCAATCCTGACCAGATATAGCTGTAATAGCCTGCATGATATCCACCGGCAAAGATATGATTGAAATAGGTGCTGCGGTACCTGAAAATTATTTCAGGTATAAGCCCGATTCTTTCTATACACTCTTCTTCGAACCGGTCAATATTGATATCTTTCTTTTCTTCCAGGGTATGATAGTCCATATCGAGATATGAAGCAGCGAGATATTCTACTGTAGCGAATCCCTGGTTGTGGTGTGAACTGCGAACCATCCTGTCAACAAGGTCATCCGGTATGGGTTCGCCGGTATCATAGTGTTTTGCGAACATTTGCATGATTTCCGGTTCGTTGACCCAGTTTTCCATGATCTGTGAAGGCAATTCGACAAAATCGCGGGGTACGGATGTGCCGGCAAGGCTTGGATATGTGACGTTTGATAACAATCCATGCAGTGCATGCCCGAATTCATGGAAGAAAGTTTCGGTTTCCCTGAATGTCAAAAGCGCAGGTTTATCCCCCGATGGCCTTGAAAAATTACAGACTATCTTAACAATGGGATGGATAAAATTACCGTCTTTGTCAATTTGCTGTGACCTGAAGCTGCTCATCCATGCTCCGCCTCTCTTACTTTCGCGTGGATGAAAATCCATATACATCAGCCCCAGATGCGAACCATCTTCATCAAAGACTTCATAAACAGTGGCTTCCTCGTGATATACCGGCACATCAATGCGTTGTTCGAAATTGAGCCCCCAGAGTTTTTCGGTGATCATAAAAATCCCGTCGCGAACGTTGTTAAGTTCAAAATAAGGGCGTATTTCCTCTTCATCAAGGTCATATTTTTCTTTTCTTAACTTTTCGGCATAATAACGCCAATCCCATGGAGCCAGGTCAAAGCTGCCATCCTTTTTGTCTATCATAGCCTGGAGTTGTTCGGCTTCCTTTTTGGCTATAGGTAAAGCAGCTTCCCAGAGTTCATCAAGAAATTCATAAACAGTTTCGGGTGTCTGTGCCATGTTTTCTTCAAGGACATATTGAGCATGGTTGTCATATCCCAGCAGATTAGCTCTTTCCGGCCTCAGGTCAATAATTTTTTGAATATTTTCCTTATTATCATATTCGTTATTATTATCACCACGCATAATATATCCATACTTCATTTCCATACGCTTCGCACGATTATCGGCATAAGTGAGAAACGGCTTTACGCTTGGATTATGAAGGGTAAAGACCCATCCTTCTTCATAACCCCTGTTTTGTGCTTCTTCAGCAGCAGATTCAATAAGCGATGAGGGCAAACCTGAAAGATCCTTCTCATCTGTAATATGCAATTCAAAATTGTTTGTTTCTGCCAATACGTTTTGACCAAACTGAAGGGTCAAAACCGAAAGCTCCTCGTTTATTTCACGGAATCGTTCTCTTTTTTCTTCAGGTAAACCGGCACCGTTTCTGATAAATCTTTTATGAGTTTGTTCTAAAAGCCGCTTTTGTTCGGCTGTAAGGTCAAGTTCATCTTTTTGATTAAAAACTTCGTCAACTCTTTCGAAGAGATCCAGGTCCAGGTAAATGTTGTTTGAATGTGCCGACAGTTTTGGTGATATTTCCTTTGCCAGCTCCTGTATCTCATCGCATATTTTGGCGGAGTTGTAATTGAAAAATACCCTGGATGTTCGTATAAGCAGATCACCGCTGTATTCCAGGGCTTCTATTGTGTTTGCAAAAGTCGGAGATTCGGGATTTTCTATTATGGCTTGAATTTCAGCCTCCTGCTCCTCAATACCCTTTTCTATTGCAGGTAAAAAATGTTCGTTCTCTATCTCATCAAATGGAGGTACCCCGAAAGGAGTCTCATACTCGCTGAAAAAAGGATTGTCAACATCCATTTCGCAGGATAATAACAATACAAATACTGATAAAACTGAATAAATACAGATTTTTTTCATGACTTTAAATGTTTTGATTTAAGTTAAGATGATGCTTTGATCCAAATTTAGCCGTGCAAATTACAAAAATAACTTGATTTATAAAAATAACTACTAAAGTTTTTGCTTTCTTTTTGATACTGATATTATTTTTTATGGTTTTTCGGTCATTATCTGTTTATTTCCAAGATTTTGTCAGCCGGCTTATTATTCAATCAATAAAGAGTTAAACAGCATTTTATAGGTAGCCGGTGTAGAAGCTCTGAATTGTGGGTTAAATGTAAACAATACGAGTTGACCTTTTCCTTTTGCCAGCCATACAGCGGCGGATTTTTCACCTGCCAGTTTTTCTTTTTCGGCATAACCGCTCATGAGGATATTTTCTTTGGCAAATGTGGCAATAACGCGTCTGTCCATATCAAAATATGGTATAGACGTTGCAAATACGGGGCTGCCGCGATGAAAAACGCCGGTTTCGCTTGGCATACCAAGTGTTACGGGGTGGTCTTTCAAAATTTTGGTCCTTAACAATGCCCCCGGCACGTATAAGCCTTCTTTTGCAAGCCCGGCAGAGATATCCCTGAAAGGAAGCTGAAATTCTTGTTTATCTTCATCTTTACCAAAGCTCAAAGCACCAGTGAAAAGACCTGCAGACCTTCGCCATGCAACCACGATGCCACCGTTGTCTATAAAAGACAGTATGTTTTCCAGTCCTTCGCTGCCCATACCGCTCGTGTATTTGGGAGGATACCTTGAGATGATCTCCCTGCCGTCGCGCTCATATTTGCCGCTGATAAGAACCGACTTGTTTTCGTCAGAAAAAATTATCACATCAAAATCTCTTGCAAGATTGATCTCTCTCAAATCTTCCGGCCTTAAAACCCGGTAAGGAATATGATAAGTGTCAAAAAGATATCTTGTCCATCCGCCGTCCATATCATGAAACCAGCTTTCAACCAAAGCAATACGTGGTAATTCCGTTTCTGATCTGTTTATGTTAAGCTCGTTTATAATATAAGTTGGCCCTGTGTTGAGTAATGCAATTATATCATCAAGTTTTTGATGTTTTTCAATGATAAAACTGCCTGCCGGATATTTTTTTCCTTCATATTCAACGGGTTCGGAGGATCTGTAGACTGTTAATCCTTCCTTTAAAGCCATAAATGCTGCTTTAAAACTTTCATTGTTTGTAACGGTAAACAATGCTTTCTTATAATCTTGCGGCTTTTCGGCATGTATAGAATATGGAGTAATTATTTTCACAAGTAAGTTTTCCAATTTCAAATTCCTTGAATTTATTTCCACGGCTTCAACGCCTTTATGTAAAGGCAGCGACCATGTTGTGATGTCGTAGGGCCGTATCATTTCGCCACCTGGTGTATAATGGCGTGCGGGGAATTTCTGCTTTTCCATTATTTCTTTTATAAAGGCGCGATAAGGTTGTGCGAGGGGAACTACCAGGTCGCCGGGCTTATATAGCCGGTTTTCCATTTCAATCTCTTGTTCTAAACTGTATGTTTTAATGCCATGCTTATCCAGCAGGTTGACGAGTTCAACCAGTTCGCTTTGATCATGCTGTTTCAGGGGCATGATATAATAAAAAGGTGGTTTTGTTTTACCTCTTTCTACTTCTCTTTTACAGTATTCATTACGAAACCTTAGAATTTCTTCACGGTGTATGGCTGCTGTTCTGAGATAAGAAAATGTATTTTGTTTTTCATATTCTATTATATTCGATAGTCGCCACCATCCGCCTTGCCAAGGTTTCGGGAAATTAATGCTGATTGCATATTCACCCAATCCTTTGCCAATAGTGCGTAGTTCATTTGGTTCAACATATATTGGTGAAGCCAGGTTAACGCTTGCGGCTTCGGACAACATCCCGATAACACCTTTCCAGATGCTTGTTGTCGTAGCACCGGGCCAGTAGTCATCAAATAAATAATTAACGGAAATACCTTTTAAGCCTGCTTCCGTCATCTCGGTAAGAGCTCTTGAACCGAATACACGCATCCAGTTCCAGATGCCTGCATCAATATTTTCTGCAATGGGATCATGCGGAGGAGAAACGAAGTAACGAGGCCCGGTTGAACCCATCTGGTGTTTCTCAACCATTACATGGGGAAACCAATCAGTATTGTAAATACGCGCTACAGCCCGGTTTTCTGATTGTGTTAATGTGATAAAGTCGCGGTTTATGTTATGGCCTACATATTTGTGATAAACTCCCGGCATGCTGCTGCCCTCATAACGAGTATCTTTATATTTATAGTAATGGTCAACGATCATATTCATGCCGTCGGGGTTATGACACAAAACGATCATACAGACACTGTTCTCAAGTATTTTTTCAAACAAAGGATTATCAGAGGAAATTAATTCGTATATTATTTCCGGTGCGGCTTGTGATGGCCCTGCTTCTGTTGAATGCATTGACATTGTCAGTAAAACAAATGTCCTGCCCCGAGATATTAATGAATCTTGTTGTCCGGCAGTGAGCTCGCTGTTTAATGCCAGCTCACGATTAATATTTTTAAGCTCATCAAGCCTTGCTATATTTTCTTCAGATGATACTAATGCAAGGTATAAAGGTTTTCCCATTTCGGAATAACCTATTTTTTCCAATTTAACACGAGGTGATACTGATTCAAGCTTTTTCAGATATTCTACCAGCGGTTCATATTTGAACAGCTGATAGTCATCGCCGGGAGTAAATCCGAAATGTGAATGCGGTGTGGGGATATCTGCAACGCAATTATCAAGAAATAGAAAAAATGAAAAGAAAAGAAAAATAAGTTTTACAAGTAATGAATTGCGGAATTTTGTTGATATGACTCTCATAAGTATAATGTTTTTAGGATTTATTGAAAGTAAAAGTAATAATTTTGTAATAAATAAAAGGAATTGTAAAAATTTTGCTTGATTCTTTTATTGAGGTGCTGAATAATGAAATTAGAAATTCGAAATTAGAGATTAGAAATAGTCATAAGGATTTTGATTTAAGAATTAAAATCAAAAATCGTTAATCGTTATTCAAAAAAGTTTGACATTATTGACGGACGCTGGTTAGTAATATTAGCAGTATTTAACATGTGGGGTAAATAAAAAAAAGGAAAGAGTATAACATTCTTTCCTTTTGGGTTTTTCCGGGTGCCCGGGGCCGGACTCGAACCGGCACGGCTACAATAGCCACAGGATTTTAAGTCCTGCGTGTCTACCAATTCCACCACCTGGGCAAGCATTATTATAAAAAAACCTCTGTTAAGAGGCCTTGAGCGGAAAACGGGACTCGAACCCGCGACCCCGACCTTGGCAAGGTCGTGCTCTACCAGCTGAGCTATTTCCGCATTGATGAAATTGAGAATGCAAATATACGGAATTTTTAAAATCAAAAAACTTTTTTATGCTTTTTTATAACAAAGACATACAAGATACCAGGTTTTATAAAATTGCATAAAATAAAACCCGGCAGAAACAGGTTTTATTGTATTTGTTTACAAACTAATTCACTACTGTCCGATTAAAATCTTTTGAAACTCATGAATATCAATATTGATAACAATTTTATTAAAATTGATGGTTTCGGTGGTACTATTTATATTTCTTTTATGCCACCAAGACTCTA
>PWZB01000041.1 GCA_003567625.1 Bacteroidales bacterium
AATCTTGTCACCTGCCGGCATAGCTATGATGCTTATAATATTGCTGATAACCGGCTTTCTTTCAGGCCTATACCCTGCTTTTTACCTGTCAGGTTTCCAACCGGGCCCCATACTGAAAGGTGAACAGGTTAAAGGAAAGGGTGGTAAATTTTTCAGGAAAGTGCTGGTAACAATGCAATTTATTATTTCAATGTTTTTAATCTCGGTTTTATTCGTCGTGTTCAGCCAATTAAATTATGTAAGCCAAAAAGACCTGGGGTTCAACAGGGATAATGTTTTAATGGTGCGTGACGTATCTTCTCAGATATCTGCCAATTACGGGTCATTAAGACACGAACTGCTGTCTGTTCCTGGTGTTATAGAAGTAAGCGGATCACTGCAGGACTTCACGGCAAGCACACATATGGACCAGGTCCGAAAAAGCAGGGAAGATTATAAGGATGGTGTTGTTTGCAACATTTATGCTGTTGATCATAGCTTCCCTGAATTAATGGAGTTCAGTATAAAAAAGGGTCGATTCTTCTCAAAAGACCACGCACTCGATAGTGAAAGAGCATTTATAATCAATGAAACAGCAGTTAGAGCTTTAGGGCTCGAAGATCCGATTGGTAAACAACTTTATTCTTTTGGATTCTATGGCGAGGTTGTTGGTGTTGTTAATGATTTTAACTTCAGATCATTGCATAGCAGCATCGAACCATTGTTGTTTTTTATTGAAGAAGAAAATTATAATTATTTATATATAAGATTAAGCCCGGAAAATCAAAGAAATACGGTTGAACAAATAAAGAGTGTATTATCAGGCGTTGATCCTCATTATATACCTGATATGATTTATATGGACAAACGGATGGAACAATACTACCAGGGAGAACAACGTACCGGCAACCTTGTATTTTATGGTTCTATACTTGCTGTATTTATCTCAATGATGGGTATATACTCACTAGCTGCTTTCACTGCCGAGCAAAGAATCAAGGAGCTGGGAATAAGAAAAGTCCTTGGAGCATCGAATTCTATGCTTTTGTGGTTATTCAACAAGGAAAACCTCCTATTGGTAATAATAGCCTTCGTTATTACAATACCATTATCATATTGGGTGGCTGATTACTGGCTAAGCAACTTTGAATACCGGGTAACCCTGAATCCACTAATATTCATATTGCCGGGAGTAATTGCCTTTGTATTATGTTTTATTACGGCAAGTTTGCAGGCATGGAGAGTGATAAAAGCGAATCCGGTGGAATCGTTGAGAACGGAGTAGCAAGTTATGAGTGATGAGTTGTAAGAAATAAGAATATATTGTAAGAGGTGTTCGGCATTTATTGATTAGGCGGGTTTTTCAATTAGAGCAATCTCAAAATCATATAACAGATTGTTAAGGTTTTTCATTTTTTCCTGCTCTTTAAACCAAACTGCTGTTATGATCTGAGGTATATTGCGCAATTTAGCAACCAATTCATTAATATCAATTCTAAAGTCTTTTGATTTCATTAACAACAAATAATCAAGATTTTTTGGCTCAGGCAGTAATACTCGCTGTCCTTTACGATTATTTAACAAGTAATAAGCCACATTTAACTCATTGTCTTTATAGAAAAAAAAAGAAAATAATTCCGGTTTTTCTGATCCGAATGGGGTAAGTAAAATATCGCTTTTACGCGTAAGATTTAGATTAACAGCTTTGTTTATCAACCAACACAAACGATAATTGTTAGGGCTTGCAAACAACCCTAATGCCACAAAATCAGGGATATACTTTACGTCAAGTTTTATTTTTTTAGCCATTTTTTTACGCTACAACTTAAACTTACAAACTGAATAGCTGCAAAATTAAGTTTTAAAAAGCAGCAAAAAAAATGATATGAAAAAGAAGTTAAGGGAAGAATATCATCAATTTTTTATTAATCATCATTTACCAATTTATCCCAGGCTATTTTGGCAGCAATTTGTTCAGCTTTTTTTATTGAATAATCTTTACCGGTTCCAAACACTTTTTTGTCAATTTCAGCCTCAACTATATAAATCTTTAATTTATTATTTGCCTCTTTCTCTTCTATCAGCTTAAAATTTATTTCCTTTTTATTCTTTTGCCCCCACTCAATAAGCTTACTTTTGAAGTTGAGTTCGGTAGATATCAATTCTTCTATATCAATATGCAGGGTAATTATTTTATTAACAATAATTTTGCGTGTAAACTCGTAGCCTTTATCGAGGTAAATAGCGCCCACAAAGGCTTCGAATGCATCTCCCGAAATAGACGTGGCGGTTTTATTAGTGTTAAAATGAGTTTTTATAAGATGGTTTAATCCAAGCTTGTATGAAAGGTTGTTTAAATTGCTTCGGCTGACTATCCTGGATCTTATTTCAGTCAGAAACCCTTCCTCTTTAACGGGAAATTTTTTAAACAGATATTCGGCTACAATAGAACTTAAAACGGCATCCCCTAAAAATTCAAGTCTTTCATTGTTAATCTTTTTACCGTCAGCAAAAGATTGCGACACAGACCTGTGCATAAGAGCAAGTTTATAAAGGGCAATGTTTTTTGGATAAAAGCCAAAAATATTTTTTATTGTATTAACCAGTTTCTTATCCGAACTGGGGCGCTTACCTAATAAATTTCTCAATGATATCAAAATAAACTTTATTCGGTAAACTTTTTAAAAACGATTGAAACATTATGACCTCCAAAGCCGAAGGTATTACTGAGAGCAACATTTATTAACCTCTTTTTGGCTTTATTAAATGTAAAATCAAGTTCAGGGTCAATTTCAGGATCAAGATTAAAATGATTAATTGTTGGCGGTATGATATCGTTTTTAATTGCCAAAATGGTAGCTATTGCTTCAGCTGCACCTGCAGCCCCCAGCAGATGGCCCATCATTGATTTAGTAGAATTTATACTGATTTTATACGAATGTTGGCCAAAAAGAGAAATAATAGCTTTCGGCTCTGCAATATCGCCTAAGGGTGTAGAAGTGCCATGAGTGTTTATATGGTCAACATCCTGGATTTTTAATTCTGCATCATCCAATGCGTACTTCATAACTTTTTTTGCGCCTAATCCCTCCGGGTGCGGGCTCGTAATATGGTAAGCATCAGCTGACAGGCCACCACCAACAACTTCTGCATAAATCTTCGCTCCGCGCTTTTTGGCATGCTCAAGTTCTTCAAGAATTAAAGCTCCACCGCCTTCTCCAAGAACAAACCCATCACGGTCTTTATCAAACGGCCTTGAAGCCGTAGCTGGGTCATCATTTCTGACAGATATGGCATGCATAGCATTGAACCCTCCTATACCGGCAGGGTTAACAGCAGCTTCAGAACCACCTGTAACAAAAATATCCGCCTTGTTAAGGCGAATATAATTAAACGAATCAACAATAGAATTAGCCGACGAAGCACATGCCGAAATAGTAGTAAAGTTCGGCCCTCTTAATCCATATTTTATAGAAATATGCCCTGCTGCAATATCCGCAATCATCTTTGGAATGAAGAACGGACTAAATCTTGGCGTCCCCTCACCCTTTGCAAAATCACTAATCTCTTTTAAAAAGGTATCAAGCCCGCCAATGCCACTACCCCATATTACGCCTGTTCTGTCAGGATCTATATTTTTCAGGTCAAGGTCAAGACCCGTATCCTTTAATGCCTCATCAACCGAAACCATAGCATACTGTGCATAAAGATCATACTTACGTACTTCCTTCCTTTCAAAATAATCTTCAGGATCATATCCTTTAACTTCACAGGCAAACTTTGATTTAAATTTGGAAGGATCAAAACGGGTTATAGGAGCTGCACTGCTGACTCCTTTAAGCAAACTGTCCCAAAAATCAGGAACATTATTACCCAAAGGAGTTATAGCGCCTAAACCTGTTACTACTACTCTACGAAGTTTCATAGAAAGAGTCTTGGGTTCTACTTATTTATATTTTCAATATAGGCTATTGCTTCGCCTACAGTGCTGATCTTTTCAGCCTGATCATCAGGAATAGCAATGTTAAATTCTTTCTCGAATTCCATGATAAGCTCTACGGTGTCTAAAGAATCAGCACCTAAATCATTGGTAAAGCTTGCTTCAGGAGTTACTTCCTTCTCATCTACGCCAAGCTTGTCAACAATAATTGTTTTAACTCTTGCAGTAATGTCTGACATGATTTAAACTTTTTAGTTAAACAAGATGCAAAGAAAAAAATTATAATTATTATAACCAACTTTTTTTTGCCCAAAAATAACTCAATTGTTATAATAGACTGCAAACATGCGAGTTATAAAAAAAACAAAAATACAAAAAACATAATTTTTTGAAAAAACTTGCTTGGCAAATATAATAAACAAATCTTGATGGCAAATCAATTAATCATAAAATTAAATCAAATCTTTTATTAAATTCGCTTTCGATAATAAGTTTTAAAAAAACATAGCACGGATTTAACATGTTAGAGTATTTTATTAAAGAAATCTTATAACGGCAAAAGAATACCCGGCAGGATCAAATTGTAATAATCTTAATCCTCCGGGCTCCAATAATGATCAACATACTAAAACCAAAAAACAAAAACAGGAAAAATGAATGCAAAGATAAACCTGTCAATTTTAGCCTCAGGCAGCGGCACCAATGCCGAAAACATCATCAAATTTTTCAATAATCATCCAACAATAAATGTTGCCTTACTTATAACCAATAAAAGTGATGCAAAAGCTATTTTAAGGGCAAAAAAACATAATGTGCCTGTTGAGGTGATAACCAACAAACAGTGGAAAAAACCGGAAACAGTGCTTCTTTTTTTTGAAAAATACAAAATCAACTTTATCGTGCTGGCAGGATACCTTATATTGATACCTTCATGGCTGATTGAAAAATACAAACAAAGAATTGTTAACATACACCCTGCCCTCCTACCAGAATTCGGAGGAAAAGGCATGTACGGAAAAACAGTACATGAAGCTGTAATAAATAAAGGTAAAGAAGAAAGCGGTATAACCATACACTACGTAAATGAAAAGTACGATGAAGGCGATATTATCTTCCAGGCAAAATGCAAAGTTCCGGAAAACCGCTCACCTGAATCTCTTGCCAAAGAGGTTCACCTGCTTGAATATGAGTACTATCCGAAAGTTATTGAATGCCTGGCTATGAATAAGATCAAGTAAACAGGGGTATTTCTCGCGATAAGTCTATTATCATACAAAAAATCCTGTATTTAGTCTAAAAACATCCATTCCACAAAATATTATCACAGTTTATTTAAAAAAATTAATAAAAAAACTTGCTTAATGAACTATTGTTCATTATATTTGTACCGAACAATAACTCATTAAATATGTCGCCAAGGATTAAAAGATTAAGGAAAGTTTTGAATCCGCCGCCAGTAAAGGGCTTTAAACCATATGGGCGTGAAGCCGGAAATCAAAAGTCTGAACCCGTAGTATTATTATTTGAAGAATATGAGGCATTACGGTTATGCGACTATGATATGTGTAATCATCACCGTGCATCGGTAATAATGAATGTTTCCCGTCCCACTTTCACCCGTATATATGCTTCGGCGCGTCAAAAAATAGCAAAAGCTTTTGTTGAAGGCAAACAAATCGCTATTGAAGGTGGTAAAGTCTATTTTGACAGCGACTGGTATCATTGTACAAAGTGCAGATGCTATTTTAATAACCCTGACAGGGAAAAAGAAGTTGAAAACTGCCCTTTGTGCGGTAGTGCAGAGATTGTAAGTTTTGAAACGAATAATGCGGGATATTTTTTTAAAACAAGACAATGCGATGATTTTTGTGTTTGTCCTGATTGCGGATTTGAGCAAAAGCATCAATATGGTAAGCCTTGCAGTAAAATTGTTTGCCCGCAATGCAACACTCGTATGAGAAGAAAAGGAAGTCCGTATTGCTGGGATGGTAAAGAGAGATAACTTATTAATAGATGTTTTAAATTAAATATTAAAATTAATATGAACAATAAGTGACGGGTAACGGGTGACGGGTTAAGAAATGATTCAATCATAAAGAAAAATGAATGCAAACGCCAACCCGCTACCCGTTACTTGTCACACGTTACCAAAAAACAACACTTATGAAAATTGCAATTACATCAACAGGAAACACTTTGGAATCAAAGCTTGATGAACGGTTTGGCAGGGCTGCCTGGTTCGTTATTTATGATAAGGAAAGCAAATCAACTGAGTTTGTTCCTAATCCAAATAAAGATGTGGAACAAGGAGCAGGCCCCGCATCAGTTGAGCTGGTAGCATCACGAAACGTAAATAAAATAGTTTCCGGTGAATTTGGAGCTAAAATAAAACCACTGCTTGACAGCTTGAAAATCCAGATGATTGTTGTTAAAGAAAACAAAACGGTCAATGAAATAATAAATATGTTAAACCACAAATAAATAAAGTTATGCCACATCTTGATGGTGCCGGGCCTGAAGGAGAGGGTTCTCAAACAGGCCGCAAATTAGGTAAATGCAGCAAACTTTCTGACAAAGAAAAACTACAAAAGATGGGAAAAGGCATGGGCAAACGCCGTAAGTCAGGAGGTGGAGAAGGCAGAAGTAAACGCTTGAAAAGCGGAAAATAAATTGATTAACTATAAAAAAAGGAGGTTATTATGCCTGGATTTGATAAAACCGGACCAATAGGACAAGGTTCTATGACCGGACGAAGATTAGGTCGTTGCACCAATTTTGGTGACTCCCCGAAAGATCAGCCACCGGCTTCAGCTCAGAATTCCGGTGAAAATTATCCTGAAGCGCTTCCACGACGAGGATTAGGATTAGGAAGAGGACGTGGACGTGGAAGAGGTCTGGGATTGGGCTTGGGTCTGAGGAATAGGTTCAGGGGTTGGTGAGGTGAGAGGTAATCGGTGTGACCGGTAATTGTGTACTCGACACCCGTTACCGTCAACCGTTACTCAAGGGTAATATATGCTCTATACTATAGGGTTTCACAAAACTTTGTTTTCCTAACCCAATCAATTTTAAGGCTAAAAACGGGTAAAAAATGGCTAAATTTGATAAAAATGACAGCTGTATAACTTTAAAAATCAATACGTTACAAAAAGTTAGGAAATGTCAATTTTTGAAGGCTTTCAAACTATTGTATATGAGTTAGTTATGAGTTTTGTGAAACCCTATCTATACTAATAAAATTAGGTAAACTTTTAATAAAGAAAAGTAGTATGAAAAAGATCGCTATTCCTTTGGAAAATGAGGTGTTATCTGCTCATTTCGGGCATTGTCAAAAATTTGCAATACTTGAAGTAAATGAGAATAATAAAATATTAAGTTTTCAGGAACTTACACCACCGGAACATGTACCGGGATTATATCCGCCATGGCTGGCAAAATTTGGAATAACGGATGTGATAGCAGGTGGTATGGGGCAAAAAGCGATTGCAATATTCAATCAAAATGATATTAATGTTTTTGTAGGCGCACCTATAAACAGTGCTGAAGATTTAGTAAGTGATTTTATTAATGACAGGCTTGAATTAAGTGCAAATTATTGTAAGCCGGGTGAACATA
>PWZB01000146.1 GCA_003567625.1 Bacteroidales bacterium
GAAGCTGTTGAAATACTACGCAATCAGTCTGTTAATGTGGTATTGTCTGACATCAAAATGCCGGGGATGTCCGGAATTGAGTTGACAAAGAAAATAAAGGCTTCCTTCCCTCATACGCAGGCTGTCGCGATCAAGGCGCATAAATACCGCAAATCTATTATTTGTCAGTCTTTACTAACCAAGTTAATAACATATTCTATTGCAACATCCCGTTCATCAATTATATCTTCCAAAGAAGGCTTAATTTCGATATCAGGTACTACGCCACTTACTTTACCATCATAACCGGGATGGACAAACCTTTTAATTGAGCAATAGGCAGATAGATTTGTGTTGGGCAGATTCAAAATAATCATTTCTCCAAATGAGTTTAACACCCCACCGGTTTCTTCACCAAGTATCAACCCCATGTTATAGTGTTTGAAAGCGGCCGCCAACATGTTAGCACTAGAAAAAGTATAATGACTGGTCAGCAGATAAGTTTCTCCTGTAAACTTAAGATTCTTATCTTCAGGCTTATTTTTATCGGTCGGCTTATAAGTAACTATTGTTCCATTTTTTGTAAAAAAGAGTTTTCTTAACTCATCATTAAATGGACTTGTAATATAATACAAAGGTCTTTTATACCACTTGATCTGACTTCTAAAGTATTGTTTATATCTTTTTTTCGCCTTCTTGCTATATTTTAAATCCATCTGTGTTGTCATTTTATATGGATTTTCAGTTATATAATTAAAAAGAAGGTTAGCCAGATAAGAGTTGCCTCCCCCGTTTTGCCGGGTATCAATAACAAGATGCTGAATATCTTTATCATCAATTATTGTAAACACAGAGTCAAGAAAGATGCTGAATTTTTGTGCATCAATCATTTGCCGGAAATCGATAACACCAATGGTATTATCTTCGAGCATATAGAAAGAATAAGGCTTTTCATTACCGACTTGTTCTCGCTGGGCTCTAAGCTCTTCAATGGTGATACCCGAAACATTGAACTTTTGCATTTTTCCGTTGTGTTTGAGTTCCAATGCGTATTCATCTTCAAAACCAAATACTAACCACAAATAAAATCCTAAGCTTCTTTCAATTCTTACAATACGGAAGTGGTCAAGTTCGGCACTTACATATTTACTTATTTCACTTATTATCTTTTCTGCAGGGATACTATTAATGGAAATGATTTCGGAAAATGCTTCAATGGACTTGTCGTGGCTGAAGTTTGATGCTATAAATATCCGGTTATCTCTAGTAATTACATTAAATGGAAAAACTCCTCCTCCCTGATCGAGGTATTCTGTCCTTTCTTCCCTTGGAAAGCTAAGATAGGTATGCCCATCCCCAAGTGCCACCGTTAGCGGGATTGCTTTTCTGGCAAATTCAAGCCTTGTCATCGGCCTGTTTATTTTTTTAATTACTTTCGATTTCATCGAATCGATTTCGCTTTTTGGGATGTAGTAATACAAATCAGGATGCACTTCCTCAAGCGTTTTGAACAAATAAGAAAGATCCTCAATTAACGCCTCAGGTGAAAACATTTTGTAGATATAGTTTTCTGCATTGGCTGTGTTTTTGGGAAAAAAGATGGCTGCCAGAAATAAATTGATTATCAGTAATGTTTTCAAGGTTTATGTGTGTTTGTTAAATAAAATAGATTAAACTTTCTGTATTTTCGGGTATTATTATTTGCCATCATAGGTAAATAGTTTAAGCAAAACAGCAAAATGTCAGGCGAATTCAAAGAGTTGCCGGATGACAAAAAAAAACAAATTTTTTTTGAGCGCTTATTAAATGAACGTTTCATTTTAAGCTAATACCGGGTATTTTTGTTTTATCCATTATTATACCAAATTTTTTCTTTAACTGATAAACAATTGTTTATATTTAAGGTATAGTCATGCAAGTTGTTTTTTTTGAATCAACTTTGTCCGAATTTGAACATTGAATGTATAATTTCGCACAATGTGTATTCAGGTATTGAAAAAAATATAAAAGGTTTTAAAAGTGGCTGGCTTTTATTGTTCCTGAAAGGTATTGGATATATTTCAGGGGGTATATTGTTGATTATACATTCGTGGATACCAACCCCCGGGCCATACTCTGTTGGCGAAGTATATCCCTATGGTGGCGTGTTGCAGGCATGGCAGGTGTCTAATGGTTTCGGATGAAGTATCTGCCGTTGATCTTTGTGTGGATGACGTGCTCCGGTTCAGGTTTTTATCTTGTTTGGAAGGATATAAAATTGAAAGAGTTGAAGAGAAAAGAGATTTGAAATATTAGTTCCCTTATCCTTCATACCCCTGACGTTGAAAGCGGCGCGAAAAAAACAGGTGAAAGCCATATAATAGCATTAATGTATAAAAAGCAATATTAATAATCGCCCTGTTCCATAATCCGTTTTTAAATATTTAGATTAATTAAACCTGTGCGTATATGGACTCAGACTGTTCAAATGTGCACAAATACTAAACGGTTGTTTTATTTAAAAAGATGCGTAATTGCCCTTTAAATCAGCGCTCTATCACTTATGGTATAAAAATTGGAATTGTAAATTCAAGTATTGCAGAGTTTTACGGGAAGGATTAACTTTTTTAACATTATGGATATGATTTTGTCTTACCTTAAGATTGCTGTTAGGCATTTTTTAAAACAAAAATACTCCTCTATTGTCAATATTTCAGGTCTTGCTGTCGGACTGGCTTGCAGTACCCTTTTGCTTTTATGGGTTTTTCATGAATTCCGGTATGACCGGTTTCATGAAGAATACAAACAGATTTACCGGGTTGGATTGAATTACAAGATGGGTGACTTTGAAATTCATGGCATAAATACGATGGCCACATTGGGTCCTGCTTTATCACTGGTTGCAACTGAAATGGAAAGTTTTGCGCGTACAACCCGTGAACACTCTTTTCATGTTTACCGTCCGGATTCGGGGGTTTTTTTGCAGGATCAACCTGTGATGTTTGCAGATTCCTGTTTTTTTCGGCAGTTTTCGTTTCAATTAGTGGAGGGGGATCCTAATACAGTTTTGGCCAATCCCTTTTCATTGGTAATTACCGGTGAAATTGCAGAAAAGGTTTTCCCTGATGAAGACCCCATTGGTAAGTTATTACAAATAGATAACAAAACATATATAGTAACAGGTGTGGCAGCCAATCCTCCTTCTTCAACCCACTTTGCCTTTTCAATGGTTGCTTCTTTTGAATCACTGAATGACTATTTATATGGCGAAAGCTTAACTTCATGGAGAAATATTAATTCCAGATTATATGTAAAGTTGCGGGAAGAAACTAAGCCGGCTGACTTCCTTAATACTATCAACAGTGTAATTGAAACTTATCTGGACTCATCAATAATGGAACAGGCTCAATTTGATTTTTTTCTTCAACCTGTGCATACCATTCATACTGATCCTAATATTGAAGGCGGATATAAGGAAAACCTGAGCAGAAAACGATTGTTGATTTTTTTAATGGCTTCTATAATGCTATTGTTTGTTGCCGGAATAAATTATGTTATGCATTCCATAGCACGTTCAAGCTTACGTTTAAAAGAAATAGCAATACGAAAAGTATTAGGAGCCGACAGGTCTAAAATTATCAAACAGTTTCTGGGAGAATCTGTTTTTGCCACATTTATAGCTTTTTTCTTAGTTTTGAGTTTTACCGAATTGCTGTTACCTTTATTTAATAGGGTCTTTGAGGTTGATGTTTTGACAGTGACCACCGGCTACAGATACTTTTTACTTGGATTTCCTGTATTTGTAGTTGTTGTGGGGCTACTTGCAGGAGCTTATCCTGCATTGTATTTGTCGAAACTGATGCCGCTGCGTGTGATGCGCGAACCCATAATCCCGGATATAAACAGGCTCCCAATCCGCAATGCTTTGGTTGTTGTACAAATTACTATTGCGTTGGGAATGTTAGTCTCTACAACTGTTATGGGCAAACAGTTCCGCATGATCGAAACAAAAGACCTGGGCTTTTCTACCCAAAACCGTATCTCTATTCCCTTTAAAAGCAATCATTTAAGACAGTCTTATGATGTGTTTAAGGATGAGTTGAGAAAACTGCCCGGGGTAATTAATGCAGCCGGTTCCGACAAAACCCCCGGCGCTTCTTTTAGTGGCAATCCGGTGACAGTGAAAGACAACCCTGATCGAATAATTATTGCAAGGCATGAGATAGACCCCCATTATATGGACCTAATGAAAATAAAAGTAACAGAAGGCAGGGGATTTGATCACGAACTGAGTACCGATACCCGCAATGTACTTGTCAACCAAGCCTTTATAAGGCAATTCGGATGGGATGACCCTGTCGGTAAACGTATCAACAGAATTCAGGCAGAACCGATTCCCTACCATGTTATTGGCGTAGTAAAGGATTATCATTTTAAATCTCTCCACGAACCCATAGAGCCTCTGATTATATATTTAAAAAATTATCCCGGCTATTTCATTACTGTATTGCTGGAAGATGAAGGGAGAAAAGCAACCCTTGACCGTATCCGTGGGGTTTGGGAAACGTTTTTCCCAGGCGATCCTTTTATTTATAATCATCTGGATACAGCTTATGAACCCTATTATCGCTCAGAAAGAAACCTTAGAAAAGTAATCCACTTTTTTACCGTTTTGATCATACTGATATCAGTTCTTGGCCTCTATGGATTAGTACACCTTGACACGGTAAGCCGGACCAAAGAAATAGGTATAAAAAAGGTGTTTGGGGCCTCAAGCCGGAATATTGTGGTGTACTTTATCAGGCAATACGGAATATATGTGGGGGTTGCCTGCATCTTTACCTTTCCAGCAACCTTTTTGCTGATGAACCACTGGCTGGATACCTTTAATTACCGGATCAACATCTTAAATCCATTGCTGTTCATTACACCAGCCCTTATATTGTTTGTTGTCATCCTGATCGCCATTTCCTCACAAATAATCCGTATTGCACAAACCAACCCGATAGAAGCACTCAGACATGAATAAATCAGATATTAACCACTATATAAGTTATCCACAATGTTAACCACACAATGCGAAAAGATTTAACTATTATGTATAAAAACTACCTGAAAATAGCTTGGCGAAACATTACAGGTCAAAAAGGATTCAGTTTGATTAATATACTGGGGCTTTCCGTGGGTATGGCAGCATCTGTAATGCTTCTAATGTATGTTAAGTATGAGAGTGGATTTGATCATTTTCATAAAGATGGAGACAAAATTTACAGGGTTATTTCATATTTCGGAGAAGGTTTACCACCCTGTTAAAGTAGGTGCGATTTCTGAAGCCATTACCGTTAAATACACATATTAGATTTGATGCATTGCTGTCTTTAGAGGCTTTTGAACCTTCATGGCTTATTACATTTGCCAATGATGTTTTTGTTTATTTGAAAACCGATAAATTGCTTTTACCGGAGGAAGAGGAAAATATAAGCAGCATTACCAAGTCTTATGTAGCCGGATTATTTAGTGAAGGATACAGAGATTGGTTTAATCATAGTCTGCAACATCTTAAAGATATTCATTTTGGCCCAAAGTACGGATATGATATGGGTCCAAAAGGGAATATTGAACTTATATACGTCTTTTATATTGTCGCTGCTTTTATTCTCTTTATTGCAATTATTAATTTCATAAATCTTGTTACAGCACGTTCAGAAGGAAGAGCTATTGAGGCAGGTATCAGAAAAATTTCCGGAGCTAATCGCAAAGATATTATACTGCAATTTTTGGGTGAATCTATTTTTGTAAGTTTTATTTCGTTTTTAATTGCTTTATTGTTCGTTGAATTGTGCATTGAACCTTTTTCAAATCTGTTAGGACGAAAATCTGATATCAATGTTTATGATAACATATATTTGTTGGCAAGGATATCGGTTTTGGCTCTTTTGGTTGGTGTAGTTGCAGGCATATACCCGGCACTTGTTTTTTCAAAATTTCAACCTGCAGAGATTCTCAGGGGTAAAGCGCGTGGCGGCAAGAAAAATCCTTTACTGCGAATTATTCTGGTTGTAGTACAATTTGCTATTTCTGTTTTTTTAATAGTGTCTATTATAGTATTTAACAGGCAGATTGATTATATGAAAAAAGCCGATCTGGGCTTTGACTCTGATAATATTCTTGTCTTTTCGGATTTGAGCGAAGGTATTATTAATGGGTATGAAGCCATAAGGGCGGAGCTGTTGCAAGAGCCAGGAATTATAAAATTAACTTCTTCTCAGGCTATACCTGGCAGAAGAGGCAGCGGCATTACTATCCGAAGCACTGAGGATCCGGCAAGTGCAGATGTTTTAGTAAGAGAATACAGAGTTGGACGAGGATTTAAAGAAACTTAAGGATTGCAAATGGCGCTAGGCAGCTGGTTCGATTTTGAAATGAAAACCGATCTGGAAAATTTCGTCGTTAATGAAACTGCAGTTAAAGCTATGGGAGCAGATGAACCTGTAGGAACAGACGTTGTTTTACAGAATAGCCTAAAAGGCAAAATTATAGGAGTGGTAAGAGATTTTCATGTATCTTCTTTAAAACACGAAATTGTACCAATGGTAATTAGTGCTTATTCTCAGGCATTTTATATTATTTCCGTGAAAATATCCCCCGATAGAAAAGAACAAGCCCTAAACCATATTGAAAATGTATTTTACGGATTTGACCCCAATTATGGACTTACCGAACAATATATAAATGATTATTTCGAGAACTTTTACCAACAGGAAGAAAATAATAACAAAATATTAAATTATGCATCTGTAATAGCTGTTGTTATTGTTATGCTTGGTTTGCTTGGATTATCATCATACATAATTTCAGCCAGAAAAAAAGAGATAGGGATACGTAAAATATTTGGTGCTTCAACTATTCAAATTACCGCTGTCCTTTTCCGCGATATTACCCGTTGGGTAATACTTGCAAACCTTATTGCATGGCCTGCAGCTTGGTATGCTATGAGTTTATGGCTGGAAGGGTTCCCATACAGAATAGATGTGTCGATATGGTATTTGATTTATGCAGGATGTATTTCTTTGTTGATTGCCATTTCAACAATATCGTGGCAAACCGTGAAAGCCTCTGTTAGTAATCCTGTTAATGTGATTAAAGTTAGCTGGTTGGTAAAATTAATTATATTTAAATAAGATGAGTTTGTTTAAAATTGAGCAGAATCAATCATTATGGGAATCGTATAAAAACTCCAATAAACATTATAAAACTAAATAACTTATAAAATAAAAATAATTGAATTTTGAATAATAAGCCTGTGAAATTTGAAGAAAGATGGATAAGAACCGGCGTTATTACCGGGTTTATTGCAACTTTACTCTATTTGAGCTTGCTGATATCTTATCCGGCTGAATTGAAAAGAGTTGCCTTTTTTGCTTATGGGGTTTTTCTTATTCCTGCAATGATAGGACTATATCATTATTTTGTACAAAGCGGCAAGAAGGTAAAACTGCAGCTTGC
>PWZB01000092.1 GCA_003567625.1 Bacteroidales bacterium
AAAAATATTATTTCCCGCAGATTTCGCTGATATGCGCAGATTATAAATTCCTGATAATCAATTAAATTTATCAGCGAAAATCTGCGACATCTGCGGGAAAACATTTTTTAGAGTAGTCTCATTATTGCTATTTGTCTGATAAAAAAGTTGCATTTGTGATTTGAATTCAGCCAAGAAAAAATGTAGCATCTTATTAATAATATTCGTGTTTTTTTGGCAAAATATTATTTTTTAAATTAACATAAAAAGCCAATATAAAAATAAATCCTAACGCAGATTAAGAAAATTGTAAAAAGCTTCAATTTATATCAGATTGTTATTATTTGGTTAATTTTACAATTGAAAAAGATTGAACTGTAAAATTAATTTTTCGATGATTTGATTCATGAAAACCGACAAGACAAATAAAGACAGCCACATAGAGCTAATATCACCTGCCGGCAATTTTGAATCGTTGATGGCGGCTTTGCAGGCCGGGGCTGATTCAGTTTATTTTGGCGTTGGCAGGCTCAACATGCGTTCGCGCTCTTCTGCGAATTTCAACCTTGATGATTTGCAAAAAATTTCAAGATTATGCGGTGAGCATAATGTCAACACCTATCTTACGCTTAATACCGTGGTTTTTGATCATGAGATTGATGAGATCAGAGCCATAATTGATAAAGCCAAGAAGTTTGGTATTTCAGCGATCATTGCATCCGATCCTGCCGTGATGGAATATTCATGCAAACAAGGGCTTACCGTGCATATATCCACTCAATGCAACATAACAAATATTGACTCGGTGAAGTTCTGGGCAAGCTATGGCGATGTCATGATAATGGCAAGGGAGCTCACACTGGAGCAGGTGTCGCAAATCGTCAAGCAAATAGAAAAACAAAAGATCAAAGGTCGGTCGGGCGATTTGGTAAAGGTTGAGATTTTTGTACATGGTGCTATGTGCATGGCTTTTAGCGGTAAATGTTATCTCAGCCTTGACAATATGAACTCAAGTGCCAATCGTGGCGAATGTCTTCAGCTTTGCCGCAGGTCATACCTGGTTAAAGATAAAGAAGAAGGATTTGAACTTGAAATTGACAATCATTACATAATGTCGCCAAAAGACCTGTGCACGATCGGTTTCCTTGACAGGATAGTTGCATCCGGTGCGAAAGTGCTGAAAATTGAGGGCAGAGGACGTTCGGCTGATTATGTTAAAACAGTTACCCAATGTTATAAAGAAGCTATTAAAGCTGTTAATGACGGTTCATATAGTACCGGGAAGATCGAAATCTGGCAGAAAAGGCTGAAGTCTGTTTTTAACCGCGGTTTTTGGGAAGGATATTATCTTGGCAGGGAAACGGGCGAATGGGCTCAACAATACGGTTCACAGGCAACCAGGAAAAAGATATATATCGGTAAAGTGACCAATTATTTTTCAAAACTTGGAGTTGCTGAGATCAAAATGGAGTCGCATGATTTTTCAACAGGCGAATCTTTAATGATAATAGGCCCTACCACAGGAGTTGTTGAGTTTGAAGTTAAAGAAATACGAGTTGGTCTCAAACCGGTAAAAAACACAACGAAGGGGGAGTTTTGCTCAATACCCGTTCCGGAGCTTGTAAGGAGGAATGATAAGGTTTATAAGGTTGTGGAGGCATTATAAACCGGAAGCTGGAAGTTCCTGCCGGAAGCTTCCAGTTCCTATCTCCGGGTTTGAAAGATAAGTATTTTGGAAGCTGGAAGTTCCTGCCGGAAGCTTCCAATTCCTATCGGCTGTAAGGAATTTCCAGCTCCCGAAGGGACTGGAAACTTCCGGGTTAACTTGAAAAAGCGCGAAAGGGCAAATATTTTTGAATTTTAACAGAAGGATAATTGTAAAAAAGTTATATCTTTGCACCCCTGAAAAAATTACTATTTATTAATCCCAGTCCGGGTTTATTTTCACACCCGGTATTAAAAATATAAAAAATGAAAACAGTATCTGTTAGCGGTTCTCTCCGGGAGAACGTAGGGAAGAAAGATGCTAAGGAAAAACGCAAGCAAGGTCTTATTCCGTGTGTTATGTACGGTGGAAAGGAGCAAACCCATTTTTACACACATGAATTGGCTTTCAGGGATTTGGTTTATACGCCCGAATCGTGCCTTCTCAAGGTTGAGGTTAATGGAAAGTCGTATGATGCCATTCTTCAGGATGTTCAGTTTCATCCAGTTACAGACAGGATAATACATGCTGATTTTTTAGAGGTAGCTCCTGATAAACCGGTTAAAATTGATATTCCTATTAAGCTTGAGGGTGATGCCCCCGGTCTTTTACAGGGTGGAATATTGCACCTGTTGCTTCGCAAACTGAGGGTTAAGGCTTTGCCGAAACACCTTCCTGATTATATTAATATAAATATTTCCGATTTAGATATTGGCGATTCAATAAAGGTGAGTTCGCTTGAGTTCGAAAATCTTGAGTTTCTTAATCCTCCAAACTCTGTTGTTGTGATAATTAAGACAACCCGTGCTTCTGCCATAGGTATGGAACCGAGTGAAGAAGAAATCGAAGTCACCGAAGCTGCCGAAGCCGAAGCTGCCGAAACCGCTGAAGCTGCCGAAGGGGCTGAAGGGGCTGAAGCCGCCGGAGGTGATAAAAAAGCTGAAGCAAGTGAAGGTGAAGATTCTGATAAAAAGAAATAGTTTATAGGTTCATGGGTTTAACGCATAAATCCTGACGCTGATTTGCTGCCCAAACTCTTGGTTATACCGGGCAGGTTCAATCAAATAAATAATTGATCTAAGAACAAGGAATGAAGATTTTTGATATTTGAAGTTATTGGGATTTGTTTATCGTTTTTAATATCAATATAAATCGTTATTAATTGTTTTACTTCTGAAATCAAAGATCGTCAATCCTTGCTTGCTTCGTAACGTAGTGTATCGGGGTTCATTATTCAAAACACTTATTATTTTGAAATATCTTATCGCCGGATTAGGAAATATTGGTCCTGATTATGAAAATACCCGCCATAATATTGGATTTATGGTAGTAGATGCTTTGGTTTCAAGGTTTGACTCTGTTTTTGAACCTGCCAGGTATGGTGATAGAGCTGTTTTAACATACAAAAGCCGGACTTTTATTCTGTTTAAACCTTCAACATATATGAATCGGAGTGGACGGGCAATTAATTATTGGCTTGGTAAAGAAAAACTTTCTCCTGAGCGAATGTTGGTTGTGGTTGATGATGTTTCGCTTCCTCTGGGAACATTACGAATGAGAGCCAAGGGCGGAGATGGCGGACATAACGGGCTTGAAAGCATCATTGACATGTTGGGGCACAATTATTTACCAAGGTTGCGTTTTGGTATTGGCAGCGAATATCCAAAAGGGTACCAGGTTAATTATGTGCTTGAAAAATGGGAAAAAGAGGAGTTGGAAGTTATAAAGCCACGTATTGAAATGGCAGGTGAAATGATTCTAAGCTTCGGAACAATGGGCGTTGAAAGAACCATGAATCTTTTTAACTGATCTTTTAGGTAACGGGTAGTCTTCAGTCGGCAGTCTCCAGTCGGCAGTCTCCAGTCGGCAGTCTTCAGTCGGCAGTCAACAAAACTTAATTGACAGTTGACAACCTGTTACCCGTTACCCGTTACCCGTTACCCGTTACCCGTTACCCGTTACCCGTTACCCGTTACCAAATTAGCACATTACCTTCCGATTTTTTCACGCACAATTCCTGAAATTTTTTCAATATCGATACGATCCTGCTTCATGGAGTCTCTTTCGCGTATGGTTACCGTATTGTCTTTTAAAGTTTGATGGTCAATAGTTATACAATAGGGTGTTCCTATGGCATCCTGTCTTCTGTAGCGGCGTCCGATAGCATCCTTTTCATCATACTGACACATAAAATAATTTTTCACATTGTCCATTATTTTCCTGGCTTTTTCGGGTAATCCATCTTTTTTGACAAGGGGAAGGATGGTTACTTTAACGGGTGCTACCAATGGGGGAATTCTGAGGACTACGCGTTTAGAGCCGTCATCAAGGGTTTCCTCTTCATAGGAATTTGCAAGTATGGCAAGGAACATACGGTCAAGCCCTATTGATGTTTCAACTACATAAGGAACATAGCTTTCTTTTGTATCAGGGTCATAATATTGCAGCTTTTTTCCTGAAAACTTTTGATGAGCACTAAGGTCAAAATCGGTGCGCGAATGTATCCCTTCCACTTCTTTAAATCCGAAAGGGAATTTATATTCAATATCTGCTCCGGCTTTGGCATAATGAGCAAGCTTATCATGATCATGCAAACGAAATTTTTCGGCGTGGATACCCAATGCCAGATGCCATTTCATTCGCTGGTCTTTCCAGTATTCGTACCAATCGGCTTCTTCGCCCGGTTTGACAAAAAACTCCATTTCCATCTGTTCAAACTCTCTCATTCTGAAAATAAACTGGCGCGCCACTATTTCGTTGCGGAAAGCCTTGCCTATCTGGGCAATACCAAAAGGCAGCTTTTTGCGGCTGGTTTTCTGAACATTGATATAGTTGAGAAAAATACCCTGGGCAGTCTCCGGCCGAAGAAAAACAGAACTGGCTTCATCAATTAATGAGCCCATTTGTGTTGAAAACATCATATTGAATTGCCTGACATCTGTCCAGTTGCGTGAACCCGAAACCGGGCATGCTATTTGAAGCTCTTCAATTAATAAACGCAATCCAGCCAGATCGGTGTTGTTTATCAAATCAGCAAACCGTTTGGCAATATCATCTATCTTTTTTTGTGTTTCGGCAACTTTTGGATTGGTTTCACGAAACATCTTTTCATCAAACTTATCGCCAAAACGTTTTTTTGCTTTCTCAATCTCTTTATTTGTTTTTTCTTCAAGTTTTGTAATATGGTCTTCAATAAGAATATCCGCGCGATATCGTTTTTTTGAGTCTTTATTGTCAATCAGCGGGTCTTTAAAAGCATCAACATGACCGGAAGCTTTCCATACGGTAGGATGCATGAAGATCGCCGCATCCAGGCCCACAATATTTTCGTGTTGCTGTACCATTGACCTCCACCAGTAATCGCGAATATTATTTTTTAATTCAACCCCATTGGGTCCATAATCATACACGGCAGCCAAGCCATCATATATCTCGCTCGACGGATAAACAAAACCATATTCTTTGCAGTGTGAGATAATTTTTTTAAAGACATCTTCATTTTTTACCATACGGGGGTTTCTCTTTATTATAAATGATTTATTAATACTTTAATACTTTTTGGCACAATTTGAAGTTCAACAGGTGAGTGACCGATTGATTCACCATCGGCTTCAAGTAGTATCGAAGGTTTGGAATCAATCCTGATATATTTTCCGGCGAGTGTTTCAACTTTTTTGTGGTTTCCTATTGTTCCGTTAAAAAGCCTTCTTAAGCTTATTATTACTGACCATTTGCTCATTTCTTGTATCAGTGTTAAGCTGAAAACACCGTTGTCGGGCTTGGCATTCGGCACCTGTTGTAAACCGCCGCCGTTGTATCTGCCTATGCCCACGACTATGCTGAATAACCTGTATTTTTTTTTATTATTGTTGTCGATGATTATGGATGCATCTGCCGACTTATAAGAGAATAATGATGAAAAGATGTTTTTTATGTATAATAATGGGTTACCGCGTCCGCGGTTTTTATCAAAATTGGTTTTTTGTGCTACAAGGCCATCAAAACCCAACCCGGCCATATTTATAAAATACCTTTGCTCCTGTTTTGAAGCGTTTTGATATTTTATAATACCGGCGTCCTGCAATAAAATTGTTTCTTTTTTTAAAATTAAAATGGCTTTTTCGTAATCTATAGGAATGTTGAATGTGCGCACCCAGTCATTTCCGGTTCCTACAGATATCATACCCGTAGTAATTTCGTCGGCAGGGATATGTTTTTGTTTAAAAATGCCGTTGACAACTTCATTCATTGTACCGTCGCCGCCTACCGTAATTATCTTTCGAAAACCCATACCGATATGTTCAACGACCAGGTCAATGGCGTGCAAAGGCCTTTCTGTAAAAACAGGATGATAATCAATTTGGTGTTGATCAAGTAACTTGCTGATCTTGCTCCATTCGCGTTCGCATTTGCCGATACCCGCATTTGGATTAACTACAGCAAGCCATTGCTCCTTAGGGTTTCGCTCCATTTTTTTGCTGATTATCAGATTTTCTTATCAAGAAGATGCAAAAATACAAAAAAAGGAAAAACAGAAAAGAGAGAATATGACAGGCTGTTAAGAAAAGTGCTATATGAAAATAGAGCGACATCTATTGAAATATGTCGCTGCAATGATAGCTAAAACCATTTTATCCCTGGGAAAATTCTAACGCTTTATATCAACAAAGCAGCGCTTTGGCGAATTAAGAACACCTTCTTCTTTCATCTTTTTGATAGCTTTATCAACATCTTTCTTTACCAGCCTGGTTTTTTCAACAATTTCACCCGTACGCAAAGGTTTGCCGGAATCTTTGATGGCTTTGATTATAGTTTCTTTAATATCCATAAGTTATTTCTTTTTTGTTTATGATTTGATAAATATAACGTTTTAACCAATAAAATGTTTAAAAAAACGGGAATTTGTATTAAGGCCCTATTTCTATGGGTTCTCCGAGAAACGCAGGCTGCTCACCGGTTATTATATCAATAAACACTTTAACCCTGGCAAATATTTCACGTATTTGAACCGTGAAACTGTTATAAAAATTGACATCTTTAGCATTGAATGCTATTGCATTTATGTTTTTTGAACGTGCAATATAAACGGCCCTCTGATTATGAAATTTCTGAGAAACGATTGTGAAGCTGTTTTGCCCGAAAATCTCATGACACCTGATTACCGAGTCAAAAGTGCGGAAACCGGCATAATCCATATAAATAATGCTGTCAGGTATTCCGCGTTTTAATAACTCATAGCGCATAAATCCTGGTTCGTTATAATATACAGATCTGTTATCCCCACTTACTAATAAATAGTTAACCTTATTATTTTCATAAAGCTTAACCGCGGCATCCATCCTGTTATAAAAATAGGGGTTTGTCGATCCGTCCTTTTTATACCGGCTTGTGCCCAAAACCAATGCTACATTGTTCTCAGGCAGCTCATCAATGCTGTCATAAATGTATTTTCCCGCCCGCCAACTGATCAATAGATTAAGAAATGTTACCAGCAAGACAGCTGCAGATAACAATATTATGATAGACTTAAATATTGTTTTGATTTTAGGTTTCATTTGTTCATAATTTTCTTCTTGGCACGTTGACCGGATTTTTTTACAAGAATATTTATTAAATAAAAGATTTTAAACAGAAATAGCCGAAATGATAATTTATTCATATGAAT
>PWZB01000105.1 GCA_003567625.1 Bacteroidales bacterium
ATCTTTGCCGTTCAGGTTTTCGATAGCAGCATTGCCTTCTTCTTCATTTGCCATTTCGACAAACCCAAAACCTTTACTTCTGCCGGTTTCCCGGTCGGTGATAATCTTAGCCGAAGATACTTCGCCATATTCTTCGAAAATCTCGCGAAGCCCGTCTTCCTTAATACTGTAGCTAAGGTTTCCAACATAAATGTTCATTGTAAAAAAAATTTAGTAACACAAAAATTGAACGAAATGCAAAAATAATCAAAAAAATGAGCTTACACATATTTTTTTTAAAAAAGTTGATTTTTTTGGAAAAATTCATAGGCAGTGTTAACTAACGGGTTAAGCCGGGGTTAAATATGTAGTGTTATATTTACGGGGTTTGTATAGCGATAATTGCTTTGTGGGGTTATTGTTATGCCGGTTTGTACCGGGGCTGTTTGTGATTAAAAATTAAACTTATGATAATCGTCGAAATCTGCTTTTTTTTCTCTTACTGCATTTTCAATCTTTGATGAAAGGATAAGGAATATTTCAAGGTCTTTTTTCATTAACCATCTTTTTGCATTTTCATCACCTTTTGCGGCAGCGGCAATAAAAAAAAGTGTATCATAGTTGTGCTTTTTCAGCCATTTATAAGCATTTTCATCATCATACAATGCTTTACTGAAAGCAGCCAGGTGGTAATACTTATGTTTCATCAGCCAGTTGAAAGCTTCTTTGCTGGCATGGATTGCTGCGGCTAATGCTGCCAGTTCGGGAAATCCGTTTTTCAAAAGCCAATCCGATAATTTTTTATTCATATTAATGGCTTCTCCAAATGCCAGTATAACTTTTACAGGATAATTTTCCATACATAAAAACTGAGTTGGTTAACGAATAAGATACATTTTACCGAACCCCCTGTGAAAATATTTGTCGGCTTCTGTAGTGCGGTGTTTTATTTGCTCGTTATCAATTTTAGTAATGACCCGGTACAAATATACTCCGTTTGCCAGTCGTTGGCCGTACCGGTCGGTTCCATCCCATGCATATTGTGTTTTGTTTCTTCCGATATTTATCTGTCCAAGCTCTGTCAAATCAATTTCTCGTACAACCTTACCGGTGATTGTCATGATCTGTATCTTGAAATAGGTTGGTATTTCAGAGCCGGTCAGCGTAAAGACGAAATGCGTTGCCGTTGAAAAAGGATTAGGATAATTGAAAACATTGGTTATTGAAGATTCTTTTATTACTTCAAAGCTGATAGAATAATCTTCTTCTCCTGATTCGTTCATGGAGGCATCTGTTGCCTGGACCAAAAGGTGATAAGTTCCGTCTTCAGCAAGCTCGGGGTTAAAGAGTACCTGGCACTGATTGTTGGAATCCGTAGCAGGTGTAAATGTCATATTTTCTTGTCCGTTTTCTATGAAATAGACCCTTTCAGGTTCATTTTGAAGCGGTGTTTGCAGAAAAACTTTCACATAAGAGGTATCATCTAGTAAAAGGAAGGGGTTTTCATCACGCAGTGAAATTTGTATCATGGGGTTTGGCGAAACGATATCGCCGTCGAGAATATGTATTCCGTCAAAAGTTACATCGAGCAAGGGATTTGTTTTATCTTTTTTTACAAAAAAACCGAGTTGCCCTATGTTATTGAAGTGGTATTGCTCCAATTGGTCATTGCCGGGGTTAACTTCTATCCAGAATGTGTTAAAACCGGGCAGATTGCGGGTATCCACATTTATTGTATCTATAAATATATCGCCGGAAGGATGGGGCCTTTGACGGGCATAATCGACAGGATGAGTTTTACGGTTTTTGTCAATGATCCAGTATTTTACCAGCAGGCTGTCCATATCATAATCTCCTATATTATGTATAGCGGTTGAAAAGAGCAACTGTTCGCCCTCCATTAATGTATCGGATTCAAATACGAAGTGTTTTGACGGGTTGATAGCAGTTTCAGGGACCTCTTCATATAAGACTTGCCATCGCCGCATTTGTGCAGGTGTATGATTGATATCATCGCGCATAAAGACAACCAGGTTAAGGTAGGGATATTTTTCTGCATCAACGTGTTGGTGGAGATTATAGACGGATGACGAATCGGGCGGAAGGTTGTACAATAAGGTGTCGGTTTGGCCTTGAATATCAACCCCTAACACATTCAACCATACGGAATCGGTTTCAAGGCCGTCCAGGCTTTCCTGGTGCCAGTGAAGTGAGTTCCATTTTTTTGCCGGACCGATGAGTTCAGATTTTATGAAACCCTCTTTCCAATCGGTTTCAATAATATCTTCGAGTGTAATTGTCCAGGTTTTGTCCGGTCCTACCTCTTCTTTGGCACTTCCCGGAGTCAATCCTTTTTGTCCGAAAATTATATAAGGAGTATTGTTTGCCAGGTTTCTGATTTGGCCGCTGCCTATTGACTCAAAACCCTCGTATAGTTCTTCGGGATAATCTTCGGCAAAATGGTTTTTATGGCTTAAAGCAAGGACATAATAGCTTTCAGGCACGGTATCAAGAAAAGCGATAATTTTATTTCTTGATTCTTCGGTATCTGTATGAAAATCAAAAGCATGATTGAGATAATCATAACAATGTTCATTACCAAACTGTCCTTTTCCGTCTCCCTGGTCTTTACTTCTCCAGGTTTCACCGGAAATGGGATCGAAAACGGCAAACTTCATTGCCCCTTCCCTGTAGTAATCCGTGCAAAACCACCGGCTCTTCAGGATGCCATTTACTTTATACCAGATCTCATCCCATGGTATGTTTGGATAAAATCCTGTTTGAGCATGAATAGAGAGGATATTATTAACAAAATCCCATCTTCTTTCTTCTTCGTTATAAGTAATATACCTGTAGGTATTATCGCCAAACTGGTCAAAATGTGCCTGGCTCCATCCACGTTTACCGCTGATATACTGAAAGCTGCTTGAACGCCATGAATATGAGCCTTCGTAAATGGAGTCGGGGCTTACCCTCCAAAAATATACCGTGCTGTCTTCCGGTATTATTGGGGGTTGCCATTTAACGACCCCGCCTCTTTGCGTTATTTTTTGTCTTACAGGGTTTGAAAATGCTGCCGAGGTGTCAATTTCAAACACATAGGTTAATTCATCAATAAAGGGATCGCCGGTTGATGCTTTAAGAGTGATCTGTTGTTGCGGCACTATTGCATAGCGATAAGGATAGACGGGAAGGATATCGGTTGAGCGTATCAATAGGCTTGCTGTGGCGGAATTATTAAGGACAGAAAGCTCATCTATTTCATTGTAGGCATCCAAAATTGCATTGAACTGATTGATCCCAACTCCTCTCTCTCTATCAACTTCAAATCTGAACACTACGGTATCCCTGTACATGGGTGCTGCTATACGTTTCATGCGGTTATCCGTACTTCCGCCAGGGAAAGTCCTGGTAAGTTCAACGAACATAGAATCGCGTATGGCTTTGCCAATATTGGTTGCTATTACATTGACCTTAAAGCTGTCCAGCTCGGTTGACACATCTTTTGGAGTAAAGAAAATTCTTTCAGGGGTTATCATGTAGTCAGGCTTGGGTTGTGAGTTTATTTTTAGTGCAGGATCTCCATGGAGAGTTGTGTATAAACATATATTTTTTATATAAACATTAGTTGACTGAATTGCTTTTATGGTTTCTTTAATACTTATACCCACGGGCATACCGTAATTTCTTGAGGCAACATTTTTAAAAAACTCGTTAGAATAACGGTTTAGCTCAAAAGCGCCTGATAATGATGTGGAAGCCAGGTAACCTATAGTACCTTTATTTTCAATAAGTACAAACTCTTCAGAAGAGGATTTTACATCTTTATCGAACAGGTCTCCGGCAAGACAAGAATTTGCCACGAGAAAAGGATATTTGCCGTAATTATTGTATTTTTCAGGGTGGTCAATACTTATATCAAAGCCGATGCCTGCAGCATGTCCAAAAAAGGTCATGATACTGACGCCATTATCAATTATTTTTTTCAACGAGTCGGAATAGATGATCTGCATCGGGTCGGTAGAGCTTTTGAGGAATGTTTGCACATAAGCTCCCATTAATGTGTCTTCCAGGGTATTTTGATATTGTTTAAGATATCCTGCCAGGATATTCTGCTCACTTTCGCTGCTTCCCCCGCCGAAATGTAAAACATTTTTCATCCACTCTTCAGCGTCTTGCTGTGCACCTTCGTATTGAATCATTTTGTCAAGATACAGTTCAACATGCCCCGGATTCTTGGCACTTAAACGTCCTGTAGGTATAGCGGGGGTGTAAAGCTCATCAGTTATACCTGCTGTTATCAGCACATCAGAAGGGGGGTCGCCGAAGGAAGGTACTTTAGTATTGCTGAACAGATTGTCGTTTTTCCTGTAATCACGGGCTTTATATGCTTTGCCAACCAAAAACAATTTCCTTGGCGGCTCGTCATAATTATCAATAAGATACCCGGTAAAATTTCTCAGTGCCAAAGGATGTTTTCTGATACCATATGAAAACTGGTCGTACAACTCAGCTTCATCAACCAGCAATACCTTATAGCCTGTTGTGTTGCGGTAGTTTTTGTAGTTTTGGGCTTCCGCCATTAACGACTTATGCGTGATCATCAGAAAATCGGAATTGAAATTTGCAGCGGAAGTGAAGTCATTGAAGCTACCGGGCTCGAAAGATGTTTCGTTTACGGGAGTGATGATGTTTACGTTTTTTATATTGCTTTCAGATGTAATGTAGCATGTTCTTATCTGCGTTGGATCAGGTAATAATGCTTTAAATGTTTGGTTTTCTTTTACCACCGGAATTTTATTGTAAGAAGTCAAATCCCATATCCATACATCATCTTGCTCGCCAGCAATAAGATTGGTCATACTGAGGAATGTTTTGTCTTCTTCTGATGGAGGTACGTTCATAAGCCTGCTTTCTTGATTACCTAAGTCGTATGTGTGCGGATATTTTACAGATATATAAGCAATGGTATTACGTCCGTTACCTCCCAGGTCAACAGATGTAAAAACGAACGGTGTAGTTTCAGGATTTAATGATGCAGGAGGAACTGTATGATGAAACCGCAAAAATTTGTGTCCGTGATAAGCTGTATCAATATTAACATTTGCAAAGCTTATTTGCATTTGATGGTCTTGCTTGTTAACACCCGCTATTGCCAGTTCTATTTCTGCATCGGGCCCGTTCGTATAGATGTTTGGAGTAGGAATATTTTTGATGCGTGTTGTTCCCTGGTTAAAAAAGCTGTCAAACCAGCCTTGAGCGGGAGTATATTTTGGTACGGTAACCCCATAATTATTTGTTTCGCCGGCAAAATATCGGCTGGTGTAGTCTTCCCGCGAATGGTGCCAAAAATAAGGTGAAGGTGTATATCCTGAAAAATTGGTGTCGGTTTCAACATTAAATCGTTTATTTTCTAAAAGGTTATTCCAGGTCAGATAATAGGTTGCCGTGTCGGTAAAAAGACTGTAATTTGCGTTTGGCTGGTCTTCCGGATTTTCAAACAGATATTGGTCAAACCAGCCGTCATTACCTTTTGCATAAAACTCAATATAATCGCCCGGCTGAAATACACCGGTATTTTCATTTTTTACATATATCGGCTGTTCTTCTCCCCTTGTGAATATCTGGAAGCTTCTCGGATCAAATGTGCCCAGGGGAACATCTGCAGCTACAAGGGCATTGTAATCTATCCGGTAAATACCTTCCTCATATATCTGAATTTTATAATAACTCTGGTTGTAATCTATCCATTCATTGCCCGTTGGCTTGGCAAAAAAGCTCAAAGGCAGGGCAAACAACACCAACAGTACTGTTATTACCGTGAAAGCATCAACTATATTTGTTTTTAAAAATTTCATCAGTTCTGATCGTTGGTATCTCTCGGATTAATGTTAAACCTGACTGAAAATATATTGGAATATAATGCTATCGAGCTGTTTCCGACATTTGTTAGAGCATAATCTATGGCCAGGTTATCGCGTATTACAACTCCTACGCCGATATTTGGCTGAAAGCTGCGAATTCTTTCGCCCTTTGTGTTGTAATATTGCTGAATGTTTCCCACACCACTACGGAAAAAGACAAAATCTCCGTAATTAAGCTCCAGTCCGAAACAGGGTTCAATGCTGAAAGGGTCGCTTTTGATCAGCACATTTCTTTTACCGTCGCTGGTTATTATCATATCAAGCGATAAAAGCACTGAAAAGTTTTCAAACAGGTTTATATTCTTTGCTGTACCTAAAACGAATCTTGGCAAAGTAATTTCTGTTGAGTTTTCGGGAATTTCATTGCCCGTGAGTTCAAAGGCCTCTCTCATTCTATCGTCAAGGTCATAATTCCATGCATTGAAGGTTGTGGTGATATCTTTTCCTGAAAAGCCGAATTTCCAGTTGTTATATGAGTACTGGGCGCCAACGTCAACACCGAATCCCCAGGCATTTGCAAAATCTCCGGCTGTGCGGCGTATCACTTTTACATTAATACCTGTTTTCAGGTTGTCAAATTGAGGTAACAACCTGGCGTACGATATTAAAAAACCATTATCGGCAGCCGAAAAAGACCTGATGCGGTCGTAGTTTATGTTTCCTTCCTCGTCTATCAATTCGGAGGTATCGGGGATATCATCAACGCCAAACCTGAGATATGAAAAGGCAAAGCTGCTGTACTTGTCGGTGTTGAAGGCAATAGCACCATAATCATAGCTGGCTAAACCGGCAAAATATTGACTGTGCATGAGCGAAACCTGTATGTTGGATTCAATATCTATTAATCCCGCAGGATTCCAGTAACCCGAGGTTACATCATCAGCAATTGCAACAAAACTGTTTGACATACCCAATGCACGCGCACCTACCCCAATGTACATAAACTCATTGCTGTGAACAGGTGTTTTTGTAAAAGATGCGGTGTGTGTAATAAGCGCCAGAAATAAGGCAATAAATATTTTGATAGTTTCTTGCATCCGGCAAATGTAAAACTAAATACTTGACAATATTCGTTTGTTGATATTTGTAACTTGCAATCTTAAACGAATTTTCGAAATGTAAAGATAATAAAAACGGTGAAATTTTAAATTAAACAACATAATATTGATAATAACATTATAAGAATTTTTTATTTTTTTGCCGTAAAGTGTGAAATCCCTGCCAAAGTTATTAGTTTCTTTAGCAGGGATTATTTTGTTACTATTTTCATTAAACTGAATAAACCGTTATTAGTTTGCCTGATTCAGATATCTGTCTAGCCAGTTATAAAGCTCATCATACCAGAATATTGAGTTTTGCGGTGTCAGTATCCAGTGGTTTTCGTCGGGATAATATACCAGTCGTGCATCGAGCCCCATATTTTTGTATATATTATATA